>JBBSEL010000598.1:0-3802 GCA_038239755.1 Chloroflexia bacterium
GTCGGAGCGCGAAGCGCGGGCGAGGGGGGGCCTGCTGCGCGGGGGCGCGCCGGGTGGCCCCCCCCTTCTCTGTACATGCCTATGTTGTTGTCGCCCCATCCGGTCTCCCTGAGATCCGTCCCTAAACGTCGCTGCCCCGTGTAGGATATGGCTCTGCCCATTGATGGTCGCGTACCCCCGATAGTGGGGACACCCCACCATCAATGGGCAGAGCCATATCCTACACGTACATACCATGCTGGCTTGATCTCAGACCCGCACTATCATCCTCTGACCCCTGCCCACTACCCCCTGCCTATAATTCGCCGCTAACCTGGGCGAACGACCAGCGCATATCTACCAGGCCGACCGGGACATCGAGCAGGGTGGCGAGTTCGGTGGCGGTGAATTCGTCGCCGTAGGTGCGGACGGCGCTGAGGGGAACGAGGAGCAGGGCGGCCCCCAGTTGCGCCTCATGCTCGTAAGGGTCGCGGAACCATTCGCCGGGCTGGCAGGTGTAGAGGCGGTGGGGGTGGTAGGCGATAATGTGGCCGACCTCGTGCCCCTCGGCGGCGCGCTGCCAGGCCGTGCTCAGGGTCTCGTTGATGCCGATGTGGATCTCGCGAGGGCGGACGACGGCGAAGCCCAGGGTCAGCGGGGTGAACGGGTAGCGCCGCACGGTGAAGCGATCGAGCAGGCTGTCCAGGCGCACCGGCACGCGCTCGTGCAGCCGGTAGCGCCGGATGAGAAATTCGATTGTGTCGCGGGTGTTTTCGTCCATCTGTTCCCCCACGCCAACGGTACGAGTGATTGGTGGTTGATTAATAAAATCCGCCGGTATCTTGCTCGGGGGTGGTGCCCCCGGTGGCGGCGTGGGCGCGTTCGTCGGCCAGGATCGCTTGCAGGACGCCGATGATAATCGTCCGGTCGTGCTGGGGCAACGAGTCGATCTGATGGACATATAGCTCCAGGGCGGGGTCCAGCTCCGGTTCCAGCACAGTGAGCAGGTGGCCCAGCCCTGCTGCGGTATAGAGGTCGGCCAGCGGCACGGCCAGCGGCACCGCCAATCGTTGCAGGATGACCGCCGACGGTTGGGCCAGCCCCCGCTCCAGCTTGGAGAGATAGCCGCTGCTGACCTGCGCGGTCAGGGCCAGTTCTTCCTGGCTCAAGCCTCGTTCTTCGCGCTGCCGCCGCACCAGTTGTCCGATCATTATCTTCTCAGCTTAACATAAAGTTCAATACGAGCTGTTTTTATGGACGGAGGGCTATTATAGCACGACCCGCGTTAATGCACAACGCGAACATCGGTTCTATTTACCCACGCCGGTGCGCACATCCCGCCGCAGTGATACAACGAACCACCACCACAAAGGCCGCGCGAGGAAAGAAATCAGAAGTCAGCAGTCAGAAGTCAGCTATTAGCCTTTCGATACCGGCCAATATTGTGCTTCAGTTGGTGACTGTTTCTTCTTTGATCAAGAGAAGCTGACCACTGACCACTGACCACTGACCACTATTTTCGTCCTTGACAAGCGGAAGAGATCGGGCTATAATAACCAGGGTGCCGTGTGAGACGGCCCGCTTTGCACATTTTAATTGCATCGCCTGAGACAGCCGGCGCGGCGCAAGCCGCTTAAACCAACAGCCTGCCGAGGTTCTGTAGACACCTGCCGCCCCGTGGGGAGTGGCGCATCGCCTAGGCGGTGCGTGCCTCATGTGGCCTTCGCGTGCTTATGGTCCCCGTGCCTTGTTGGCCGGGGATTTTTGTTGCGATTCGAGACGAGGGGAGGTGAAAACGAGAGAATGCCAACACCCAAGAAAGAAGCCACAATCGGCGAATTGGCCGACTTGCTGAAGAAGAGTCAGGTGGCGGTGCTAACCGATTATCGCGGGATGACGGTGGCGACGATTACTCAGTTGCGCCGCGCACTGCGTGATAAGGGCGTGGAGTACCACGTCACCAAGAACACGCTGATGACGCGGGCGGCACAAGAGGCCGGGCTGCCGCAGCTCGAACAGATGCTGACCGGGCCGACGGCCATCGCCTTTGTGGGCGAGGACATCGCCGGGGGCATTAAGGCGCTGAACGATTTCTCGCGCACGGCGCGCTTGCCCGACCTGATTCGTGGCGCGCTGTTCGGTCCCAGCCTGGTACCTGCCGACAAAGTGGCCGACCTGGCAACCATCCCGACGCGCCCGCAATTGTACGGGCAAATCGTGGGCACGATCAACGGCCCGCTGACCCAACTGGTCGGCTCGTTGAACGGGCTGCTGGGCAACCTGGTCAACACGTTGCAGAACTATGCCGACAAGCAGGGCGAGGGGACACCCGCCGCCGAAGCCGCACCCGCCGAAGGCTAGAACATGCTTCCGGCTATTTGCCGGACTCAAACTTGATTATATTGAACCTCTAGACTAGAACAAAGAAGGAGACTAGGACGATGGCTCGTTCGCGTGCAGAAATTATCGAGGATATCGAACAATTGCCGGTGCTGGATCTGGTGGCGCTGGTGAAGGAAATGCAAGACAAGTGGGGCGTGTCGGCTATGCCGGCCATGCCGATGGGCGGCTTCGCCATGCCGACAGCGGCGGCGGGCGGCGACGGCGCGGCTGCGCCGGAAGTTGTCGAAGAGCAGACCGAGTTCACGGTCATGCTGACCGACTTTGGGGCCAACAAGATCCAGGTGATCAAGGCCGTGCGTGAGCTGACCGGCCTGGGCTTGAAGGAAGCCAAGGATCTGGTCGAAGGCGCACCGAAGGCGGTCAAGGAGAACGTGAACAAGGAAGAGGCCGAGGCCGCCAAGACCAAGCTGGAAGACGCTGGCGCGAAGGCCGAAGTCAAATAATCCCCTGGGAATCGGGGGCCGCTGGCCGGGGCACACGGGTTGTCCCGCCCCGCCAGCGGCCCGCGTTCCCGCCCTTGCATAAACAGGCCAGATTCGGTATAATAGTCGGACCGGAACGGGGCGTAGCGCAGCCCGGTAGCGCACTTGAATGGGGTTCAAGAGGTCGCACGTTCGAATCGTGTCGCCCCGACCAAACAGGACTGATTTAAGGTAGAATAAGAACCTGGACGAGCAATCGTCCAGGTTCTTGTCGTTACAATGTAGCTAACTTTTCAGCAGAAATCAAGAGGTAGAAGTAAAGAACCCAATCTATTTTGCCTATTTTAAGTTGTAACAAGAGCCTGGCTGCGTGTTCAGCCAGGCTTTTAGCTCGACTGGTCTGAAAATAGCTCGTCAGGCCGGGGCCGGGGGCGCGACCGTGACGCTATAGCCGAGCTTCTCAATCTGCCGCGTCAGGTGTTTAACTTGCGCTTCGGGCTGGCGGCGCTCAAAGTAATCGGCTCCTAAATCCTGGTACGATTCCTTGCGGGTGAGAATGTGGTAAATGCTCACGACAATCGAATGGGCCACGGCCACCAAGGCGCGTTTGTCGCCGATCCGCCGCACCAGGCGGCGGTACTGCGCGGCCAAGTACGTCCCCTTGCTGCGCACCGCCGCCCGTGCGGCTTGCACCAAGCCGACCTTCAAATAGGGATTCCCCTTGCGGGTGCGCCCCGAACGTCGCTTGCCCGCGCTTTCATTATTACCGGGGGCCACCCCCTCCCAGGCGGCCAGGTGGCCCGCCGAGGGAAAGCGGCTCAGGTCGGTACCGATTTCGGCCACGATCACCTCCGCGAGGTCCTGCCCGACCCCGGGGATCGTATCCAGCAGGGCGATGGCCGCCGCGTCAGCCGCACACGCCTCGTGGATAGCCGCGTCCAGGTGGCTAATCGTCTCGTCCAAGCTGTCAATCTGGCACAGCAGTTCGGTCAACAGCA
>JBBSEL010000599.1:0-3802 GCA_038239755.1 Chloroflexia bacterium
CTGGAACACCTTCCGCGCCTCCCCATTAGCCCGCCTGACCGTCGGTCAGATAGGCGACATCGCCTACCTTCAGGGCTTCCAGGCCGCCGAGCGCGACGGCGCGACCCCTTTTCGCTGGAGCGCGGGGCGGGTCGATTTGCGCCTGCCCGTTCCGCCGAATGCGCCTCCGGCCACCGCGCTTCATCTGCGCCTGTCCGCCCCGCCCATTGGTCCGCCCGGTCCCTGGCCGGTCACGGTCACGGTGGCGGGAGCCGCGCCGGTCACGCTGGCCGTCGCGGCGGGCTGGGCCGACTACGCTGTGCCGTTGCGCCCGGCGGTGGCGGGCACCGTGCAGGTGCGCCTCGATAGCCTCGTCCGCAGCCCCACCGCGTTCGACCCGGCCTCGTCCGACTCGCGCCTGCTCGGCGTGGGCGTGCAGTGGGTGGCCCGCGATCCAGCACCATAGGGCGGAATATGGTAAAATAGAGGGACCGCATTCCGTGGCAACGCCATCCCGATTCACCCTTCCCACAAGTGAGACACTCATGCCGAAAGACAACATGGACGAATGGGCCGGGCAACTGGAACAGATCGAAGAGCAAATGGGCGCGGTGTACGAGCAGTTGCGCGCTTTGCAACAAGAGCTAAAAGAGGCCGGGCGCAAGAAGGATTATCAGGTGTTCAACGAGCCGTTAGAACGCCTGGCTCGCTATGGTCGCCTCTTCGGCGAAATACGCGGCAGTTGGGGCGACCCGGACGGGTGATCGAGCGTGAGGTAGACGATGCGTGCTTATGAATTCTCGGCGAAAGTGACCGGAACGGGAAGCCTGGAGCTTCCCGCCGCTCTGCTCGAATTGCTCTCTGCCGATCAAACAGTACGGGTGATGGTGCTGGTAGAAGAACCATCACCCGCCGCCGACCAGATGCCCGCTGAGGACGAAGATGCTGCCTGGGAGCGTTTGGGTGCTGAGGAGTTTCTGGCAGGCTACAGCGAGGCAGATGCTATCTACGATCGGATGTGAATCATGCAACAGTATCGCGGCGGTGAGGTTGTCCTGGTCACATTCCCTTTTGTTGATAAGGATGGAGCTAAGAAACGTCCCGCGCTAGTCCTCCTCGACACAGGTGACGCTGATATCATTGTGGCACGTATCACCAGCCAAGTTCCTCAGCCGGATTTTGATATTACGTTAGCGGAATGGCAGCGCGCAGGACTGCGGGTGCCTTCGATAGTAAGGGTCCACAAACTTCTAACCCTGGCTAAACACCGCGTCGATGGTAATTTGGGTATAATCACCGCCCGCGATTGGGCGCAAGTGCGGGCTAAAGTTCAGGAACTCTGGGCCGCAATTTAGCGATACGTTAGCTGCTTAGTTAAAAAGGAGGGTACACACGTTCCCACTGTCCCGAACAACGCGACGGGTGGGGCAACGATACGTTTGGGTCTGATCCCTGTATTTTCCGATCACCAACCCCTGCCGTCAGCAGCCGGCAGTTATTTGCTAGAGGAGTTGGCACAATGGGCGAGCTTGAAACATTATTGCACGAAACGGTGGCGCGCTATGTCAGCCCCGGTGCGCGCTTGCTGGAGATGGAACAATTACCGGGCGGAGCGCAGGGCTTCTCCGGGGCAACGGTCAGTTATTATCGGGTGCGGTATGCCACCGCCACAGGGAATATTGAACACGTCACGTTGATCACGAAGGATGCGCCGTTGCGCGAACGGCGCGTGCTCGCCCACCTGGGGGCGCAGGGCCATGCCACCCTGCCGTTCAGCCATACCCTCGATTTGAGTACGGACGCGCCGGTGCTCTTTTGCCAGCAGTATGTGGGGGCCGACCGTGCCGCCTCCACGCCCGACATGATCCGCCAGGTGGCTGAGGGACTAGCCGCGATTCACTACGCGAACTTGCAGCAAGGCGCGACGTTGGATTGGCTGCCGCAGGCCGATCACACCTTCTTCGTTGGCTCATTGCTGGCCGTCTACTGGCGGCCTCACTGGGAATCGACGCTGGCCCACGCCGCGTTTGCCGAGGAGTTCGGGGCCTACACCCAGAAGCTGGAGGAGGCCGCCTCGCACTTCCTGCGCACGATGGATGCGCTGTGGAGCGAAGGTGGCTCGCTGACCCTGGCCCACGCCGACATCTACCAGCCGCATGTGCTCGTCTACGGAGGCCAGCCCTACTTCATCGACTGGGGCCAGGCCAAGTATGGCTCGTTCTATCTCGACCTGCCGAACTACTTTACGCCGGAGACAGTGCTGCTCTACCGCGACGCCCTGGCCCGGCTCGGCCACGAGATTCCGGTCGCCGACTTCCTGGAGCGCTACTATGAGGTCGGGCGTTATCCGGCCTTCACCTACATGCCTATCCCGCTCTCGCAGTGGCGCGTCGGCGGGGCGTTGCGTGACGAGAGCCGCCCAACTCTGCTGACCATGCTCGACCGCGCCATGCACGGCTGGTGGGGGGGTTTAGTCGGCGGCCAGGCCGTATAGTGACGGAGATCCTCCTCAAAGAGGAAGTCTACGCGGTCATAGGTGCTGCTATGACCGTGCATCGGGAGTTAGGCGCTGGCTTCCTGAAAGCGATCTACTAGGAGGCGCTCGAATTAGAACTCCAACTTCGTCATATACCCTTTGTGAGCCAAAAGCTGCTAACAATCATGTACAAAGGCCAGCAACTTAAGAAGGGGTACATTGCCGATCTGGTTTGTTATGAGCAAATAATCGTTGAGTTGAAAGCGCTTGACCAGCTTGGTGGTCGTGAAGAAGCCCAGGTACTCAACTACTTAAAAGCAACCGGTCTGCGTGTTGGGCTGCTGATCAACTTCGGTGACCCAGCGAAACTGGAGTGGAAACGGTTCGTACGTTAATCCACGAATGCACCCGAATAACCACGAATATTTCGTGCCAATTCGTGTGCATTCGTGGATCGAAATGGAGGCCCCATGCCCGCCATCACCGAAATCCTGCAAACCCTGGAATATGGTCCCGCGCCGGAAGCGGCAGCGCCGGGGCTGGCCTGGCTGAAGGAGCATAGTCCCTTCGGGCTGTTCATCGGCGGGCAGTGGGTGCCGCCGGGCGGTGGGCAGTATTTCGACAGCCAGAATCCGGCGACCAACAAGCGGATCGCGCAGGTGGCGCAGGGCACCCCCGCCGATGTGGATGCAGCGGTGGCGGCGGCGAAGACGGCCTTTGAAACCTGGTCGCAAACACCGGGGCATGTGCGGGCGCGCTATCTGTATGCTATCGCCCGGCAGATCCAGAAGCACAGCCGCCTGTTCGCCGTGATCGAGTCGCTAGACAACGGCAAGCCGATCCGCGAGACCCGCGATATTGATATCCCCCTGGTCGCCCGCCACTTCTATTATCACGCTGGGTGGGCGCAACTGATGGCGAGCGAACTGCCGGGTTACCGGCCCCTTGGCGTGGTCGGCCAGATCATCCCCTGGAACTTCCCCCTGCTGATGATGGCCTGGAAGATCGCCCCCGCGCTGGCGACCGGCAACACGGTGGTGCTCAAGCCCGCCAAGTACACCCCGCTCACGGCGCTGCTGTTCGCTCAGGTCTGCGAGCAAGTGGGCCTGCCGCCGGGCGTGGTCAATATCGTCACCGGCGACGCCCAGCAGGTGGGCGAGGCTATCGTCAACCACCCCGGCATCGCCAAGATCGCCTTCACTGGCTCGACCGACGTGGGCCGCCAGTTGCGCCAGGCGACGGCGGGCAGCGGCAAGCGCCTCTCGCTGGAGCTGGGCGGCAAGTCGCCCTTTGTGGTCTTCGACGATGCCGACCTGGATAGCGTGGTCGAGGGCGTGGTGGACGCCA
>JBBSEL010000600.1:0-3799 GCA_038239755.1 Chloroflexia bacterium
AGAGAATGCATCAGCCCTCGTACAAGGGGTTATAAGCAAGGGACGGAGATTCCATGCAACAGCGCCCACCCCAAGCACGAGGCAGGCGCTGTTGTATGCGGCGGCTTGGGGCGCTAGCGGGAGGGCAGGCTCGCGCCGGGGGCGACGACCGCCAGGGAGGTGGCGACCGACCGCTCGAACGGGCTGCCGTCGCTCAATTGGCCCTGGATGGTCAGCGATAGGTTGGCGACCCCAGTCCCGGTCGGCAGGGTCAGTGTGGGCTGCACGGTGGCCCCGCCCGCCTGGGGGGTGATCGGCTGAGCCTTGCCGCCGTCTAGCGCCACCGCCCCGCTCACCTGTACTGTGGTCACGGCGCGGCCCTGGTCGTCGGTCGCCGCGATGGTGAGGGGCAGAGTGCTGCCGGGGGCGAAGGTGAGGGCCGGATCGCGGTCCAGCGCCACGGTCAGCGGGCTGGCGAGGTCGGCCACCAGCAGGTAGGCGGTAGGGGTCGCTGCCGGGTTCTGCATCTGGAGCCGCCAGGTGCCGGGCGCGGGCGCGTCCACGTCCACCACGTAATGGGTGCCGCCCTGGAAGTAATCGCTCGTGTCCGCCACCGGCTTGGCGTGGTAGGTGGTGCCGCCGGGCGCGGTCCACAGGAGGGTCAGGCTCGCCACGTTGCTGATCAGATCCAGCGCCAGGTGGGTTGCGCCGCGCTCCACCGGGATCGTGGTGCTGGCCCCGGTTGCTGCGTCAATCGGGCCGCCGCGCAGGATGCTCCCCGCCGTGCTGTGCGCCTGCGGGTTGGTGGGGTCGATGGCCGGGGCGGCGGGGGTCATGCCGGTGCGCCACAGGCTGTTGACGTAGGGGTTCACCGCCGGAAAGACGTTGTGCCCGATGCGGACGCTGTCGTGGTCCAGGTTGCGGGTGAAGACGTGGGTGGCGCGAGGATTGTGCGCGCTGGTCACGGTCACCAACCCGTCATTCTGGCCGTAGACGCTGAGATAGCTCCCGCCCCACCAGAGTTCCGAGAAGAGCGGCCCCCATGAGGTGCCCGCCCCGGTGTAGTAGTGGGTGAGGGCGTTCTCGCTGCGCGGGTCGGTGATCGAGCGGTACCAGCTCATGTAGCCGGTTTGCACCGAGTAGGTGCCGTCGTCGCGCTGGCCGAGCAACGCCGCCAGCCACCACGTCCAGGTGCTGTAGCACAGGTCGGCGGTCTGCGATCCCCAGTGCGGCGTGCTCAGGGTGAACAGCGTTTGCACCCGTGGCCCCGCGCCGTAGTAGACGATGGCCGTCTGGGTGTCGATCCCACCCTTGCTGTGGCCGACCACGTTAAGCGATTGGACCCCGTAGTGGGCGGCGATGGTGTCGAGCTGGGTGCGGAGCAGTTGCCCGTTAGCCCACATCGACGCGCCCGCGCCGGTGGAGTCGAGCAGATCGACAAACGCGGTGCGGTAGCCGTAGTTGTAGGCGTAATCATACATATCATTGTGGCCCGAATAGGGGCTGTTGGTCCACCAGTCGGCGGCCTTGCCGTGCATCCCGTGGACAAAGACCAGCACCGGCTTGCTCCCGGCCCCTGCTGGCACCGCGCCATAATAGATCGTGCCGGGGGCCGTGCCCGTCGGCCCGGTGGCGATCGGTGGGGGCGGGGCGGCGGTTTGCGCCGCGCTGGTGCCCGTCGCCAGCAGGGCGCTCAGCCCGGCGATGAGGATGAGGATGATCCAGATCGATGGATACCGGCGCGCACTGACTTCGTTGTTCATGGTTGCCTCCTCGTGCGGTACGTGATGGTTGAAACCAATCGCCCAGCCTGGGCGTCGGAGGACTTCCCGGCCTTGCTCAGGTGACTGCATCGTAGCACACGTGGGCGGGGCCGTCAAATGTGGCGCTGTGAAACGTGAAACGTGAGGATGGCTTGTGCGTGATGCGTGATGCGTGATGCGGGTGGTATATGCTTGCGCAAGCGGGCATATCTGGCTCCCTCGCCGCCTACGAGGGCGGGGGGTGAGGGCGGATCTCGCCTACCCCCAAGGCTGGAGGACGCGATCTCGCGGGCGGCGGCTTGTTGCCGGGGCGGGCGGGGTGCTATAATCAGGGATAGTGCTGATCACGGACCGCTGATGAGGAATCGATACGAATGGCGTTAGACATATCCCCTGAGTTGCTTTCTATACCAACCCCCCCACCCCCTACTGACCCCCTCCCGCCCGCCGAAGAGATCTACCGGCAACGCAGCGCCCGCTTCGGCGCGGCCCGCGACTTCTACACCGCGCGCTGGAACCGGATCGCCAACGTGCGGCTGGCCGTGTTCTTTCTGGCGGCGGCGGGCGTGGGGCTGGGGATCTGGCAGGATCTCCCGGCGGCCTATGTCGTCGCCGGGGTGCTGTTCCTGGTCTTTATCGGGCTGGTGCGCTACCACGGGCGGCTGGGCCGGGAGCGGCAGCGTTACACGATCCTGTGGGAGATCAACCAGGAGGCCGGAGCGCGAGTGCGGCGCGACTGGAAGGCGCTGCCCCTACGCTCGACCTTCAGCGCCGAAGCCGATCATCCCTATGCGGGCGACCTCGATCTGTTTGGCCGCGCCTCGCTGTACCACTGGCTAGAGACGGTCACGACCCGCATGGGCGAGACGACCCTGCGCGACTGGCTGCTGGCCCCTGCTCCCCCCGACGTGGTCCAGGCGCGGCAGGTCGCCGTGGCCGAACTGGCCCCGCTGATCGATCTGCGTGACGACCTGGCGCTGCGCGGGCGGCGGATGGGCACCACCCGGCCCGACCCGGCTCCCTTCCTGGCCTGGGCCGAGGCTCGTCCGTGGCTACCCGCGCGGCAGGCGCTGGTCTGGGCCGGGCGAGTGAGTGTGGTCGGCCTATGGGGATCGATCATCGCCGGGGGGTTGGGCTGGCTGCCCGTGCCGCTGTGGCCGATCTTTCTCATCGGCAACGGGGTCATCGCTCTGCTCCTGCTGCGCGGGGCCGTGCAGGTGTTGAACGAGGTCGCCGGGAGCGCGCTGGCGTTCCGCCCCTATGCCGATGCGCTGCAACTGCTGGCCGAGGCCCAATTTACCGCCCCCGCGCTGCGCCAGATCCAGGCGACCCTCCAGGCCGACGGCCACGCCGCCCATGAACACATGCGGCGACTACACACTCTGATCGGCTGGCGCTTTCCCCAACAATCCATGCTCTACGGGCTGATCCAATTGGCGACCCTGTGGGATGTGCAGGTGCTGTCGCTGCTGGAGGGTTGGCAGCGCGAGGTGGGACCGCAGGCGCGGGCCTGGCTGGTCGCGCTGGGCGAGGCCGAAGCCCTGGCCGCGTTGGCGGTGCCCGCCCACGACAACCCCGATTGGGCCTTCCCCGCCCTCGATCCCGCTGCGCCCACCCTCGATGGCCGGGGGGTGGGTCATCCGCTCTTGCCCGCCACGGTGCGGGTGGTCAACGATGTGGTCGTCGGGCCGCCCGGCACGCTCTTGCTGGTGACCGGCTCGAATATGTCGGGCAAAAGCACGCTCCTGCGGGCGCTGGGGGTGAATATCGTGCTGGCCCAGGCGGGGGGGCCAGTTTGCGCGACGGCGCTGACCTTGCCGCCTGCGACGCTCTGGACCAGTATGCGGGTGCAGGACTCGTTGGAACGGGGCGTGTCCTACTTCATGGCCGAGCTACAGCGGCTCAAAGCGGTGGTGGATGCCGCCCGGCAGGTCCACGCCGCCGACGGGCCGCGCCTGTTCTACCTGCTAGACGAGATGCTCCAGGGCACGAACACCACCGAGCGCCAGATAGCGGCCCGGCGCATCCTGCTCCATCTGGTGGCGCAGGGAGCTATC
>JBBSEL010000601.1:0-3787 GCA_038239755.1 Chloroflexia bacterium
ACTGGCCGAGCGGGTCGGTGACCAGCCGCCCGGCATAGCGGAGCGAGGGGAAGACGGTGCTGCTCGACGCGCTGTAGCCGACGGCGATGTTGCCGCTGTGGTCCTGGGCCGCGCTGCCCATCCAGCGCCAGGTGGTGTCCGGGGCGTAGGTGCCTTCCTGGAAGAGGGTCGCGCCTGCGCCGGGGCTGCGGATCTCATACCAGCGCACGCCGGCCTGCCCGCCGCCCGCATCCACGCTGAAGTTGCCGACCAGCGATTCGTGCGTGCCGAAGTTGCGATAGGCCAGCCGGAACATGCCCCGGTCGCCCAGCCCATCCAGGCCGACCGCAGTGCCGGGCTGCGGCACGCAATTGGGCGTGGGGCACAGGCGGGTGAAGGCGGCATTGGTGATCGAGGCGACGTTGGTGAAGGTGGTATTGGCCGGATTCGCCCAGTCCACATGGAAATCGTAGAGGGGCATCGGGCTGCCAAATTCGAGGAAGTGGTTGGGCGCGCCAGCCGGGGGCGGTGTGGTGCCGTCGAGATCGGAGGGTAGGAAGTAGTTCGCCGTGTTCAGCGCCGCCGCCGTGCTCTGGAAGGTGGCCGTCAGCCCCTGCAACATGCGGGCGCGGTCGAACACGAAGGGGCGCGGCCCGTCACCCATGTTACCGGTGAACTGGTTGACGCTCATGTAGTAGCCGTCGGGCCAGATCCCGAAGTGGGGGTAGTCCTCAAATTGGGTTACGCTGAACTGGAAGGCATAGCGATTATACGTGCCGGTGGGATCGGGCGAGGTCGAAATGGCGATGCATTCGTTAAAGGGGGTCGCGGCGGTGAACTGGCTGATCAGCCAGCGGTCGGCCAACTGATCGTACATCACGATCGGGTCGCCGTCGTTGCGGGTCGAGCAGGGGCCGCCAAACCCGGTCCATAGCGTGCTGATTGCCACTGCCGGTCCGAGGGGGGTACCGGCTTTGTTCCAGATCTGGAGGGCAGAGTTCACCATCTGCACGTAATGATTCGGGCCGACTTCACCGTTCGTATCGGGCGGCTGGCAGCCGCCGCAGCCGTTGGCGACATCGATCCCTTCAAACGAGAGGATGGGGCCGGGCATGACCAACGGTCCCATGAGCCGCTGGACGACCGAGTCGGGGGCATCCTTGTGCCCGATCAGCGGGACCGCCCGGTTTTCCTTGCCTTCATCGGCGCGGACGCCGAAGCCGAAGGGCAGGGGGGGCAGGTCGCGTAGGGGGGCCGACACATCGTGCTTGTAGTCGGTGCCGACCACAATGCCGTTCGCGGTGGGGGGACTCAGCTTGTCGCCCATGCTGGCTTGCGGTGGGCTGTTGGGTTGGCTCAGGCCCACGGCGCGGAACATCCCATTGTTCCCGCCGCTGGCGATAGGATTGTTCGCCTTCTGGATAGCAAGGCCCGCGCCGGCCAGCACCAGGATCAGGGTCGCCCCCAGGATCGCCAGGATCTGCTTTCTGTTGCGCATCTTCACTCTCCTTCTAAGCTCCTTCGCTAGTGGGCAGAAGATGCCGCGGCTGGATAGCAGCAGGCCGCGCGCGGCATCACCTGCGAAGGCCGCTGCCAGCCCGCCGCCCGTCGCTATTCAGTGGTCGGCCAACGCCACAGCGTTCTGCCCGTGGTCTCTTGGTGCTGTATGGAGTGCGGTGTCGGGTGGGTGTAATGGGAGGTAAAATTGACCCGACAGTGTGCCGTTGCCGGGTTCATTAGTGGTGGACAGCACCAATCCAGAATGTGCTCCCCTCCAGCACATCTGCATTCTGCGACCCTATATACCCAGTATATAAGTCGCGAATAGTATATCATAGAAACGAGCACCTGTCTATACTTTTCTGATCTACTTCCACAGGGGATGTGTGCTCCCTGGTCGCCGCCGCGCGCAGTCTAGCCGTGCTGGCGATCCTGGTGCCCGCCCGGCAAGCCGCCCGCCTGCGGATCGTTGAGGCGTTGCAATACGAGTAGCGAGTGATGCGCAATGAGTGATGAGCTATGAGTCGTCACTAAAAGGTATAAGAACGAAAGAGCGTGGATCCGTTCACTGATCCGCGCCCCTTCTTTTACAACTCACAACTTACAACTCACTGCTCGCAACTCACTGCTCACTGCTCACTGCTCGCTGCGGCGGTGGACGACGACCTTGCAGCCGTTCTTCTGGCGCAGGGTGAAGACGGGATGGGGGACGATTTGCTGGCCGGGGACCAGCTCGAAGGTGACGCGCTGGGCGAGGGTGCTGAGCAGCAGTTGGCCTTCCATCAGGGCGAACTGGTTGCCGATGCAAAAGCGCGGCCCGGCCCCGAACGGCAGGTAAGCGTAGCGTGGCAGGCGCTTCTCGTTCTCCGGCAAGAAGTGGTCGGGGTTGAATTCGTCGGGGGTGGGGCCGAAATATTCGGGCCGCCGCTGGATCGTGTAGCTCGAGACGATGATGATGTCGTTCTTTTTCACATGATAGGGGCCGAGGTCTACCGGGCGGAGGGCGGCGCGGCCAATGCTGTAGGCGGGCGGGTAGAGCCGCATCGCCTCTTTGAACACCTGCAAACTGTAGGGCAGGTTGGGCAAGTCGGCCACCGTGGCGGGGCGACCGCCCAGCACCCGGTCGGCTTCTTCTTGCAATTTGGCGTAGATCGGCGGGTGGGTCGCCAGCAGGTAGAAGCCCCAGGCCAGCGTGTTGGCGGTGGTTTCGTGCCCGGCCATGAACACGGTGAGGGCTTCGTTGCGGATCTGCTGGTCGCTCATCGCGCTGCCGTCGTCATAGCGGGCCTGGAGCAGCAGCGAGAGCAGATCGCCCTTGTCCTCCTTGCGGTGGTCCTCGATCATCGCCTGCATCCGCTGATCGATCAGGGCCAATGCCTGGCGGGTGCGGCGGTTGCGGGCGATGGGGAGGCTCAGAGGGAGGGGGAAGATGTGGTCGAGCGTGTACTGCATGTACTGGAGCGCCGTTGTGATCGCGCTGCCCAGCTCGTCGGTTTCGCTCAATACCTCGGTATCGAACAGGGTCTTGCCGACGATGCTCATCGTCAGCGCGGTCATCTCGTGGTCGATGTCAATCGTGCTCTTGTCGCGCCAGCCCGCCTGCGCCTGCTCGGTGTACTGGACCATCGTCTCGCCGTAGCGGGCCACGTTGCGGTGCTGGAAGGGGGGGGCCATCAGCTTGCGCTGGGTGCGCCACGACGCGCCCTCGTTGTTGATCAGCCCGTTGCCGATCACCGGGGTGAAGGCGCGGTGCAGCACCACGCCTTTGTCGAAGTCGTCGCTGTGCTCGACCAACACTTGCTGGACCAGATCGGGCGCGTTGATGAAGATGACCCGGAACGGGCCGAAGTTCATGCGGGCGATGTCGCCATACGTGGCGGAGACGTGGCGGAAGAGACTGAGGCGATCTTTCTGAAAGGCGGGCATACTGCCGATCAGGGGGGGTTCGGCGATGTGCGGGATCGGCTTCGCTGTCATAGCTTGTGCAACCATTGGGGGTCCATCCTTCTTAACAATGCGCCTGAGCACGGTCCAGGGGCCACTGGCTTGTGTATTAATTCACAACCTTCTATTGTGAAATTATACACAATTTTCGTGTAAATGCAATAGGTCGCCGGATGGATGTTCCAAGCGCAGCAAACATCCCTCCGGTGCGGGCTGGGGTGCTGGGGTGGGTACCCGCTTGGGGCCACTCCATTGTATAATAGCATACCACCCGCACGAATGAGGACCGGAACGATGGCGAAAGCAGACAGCGCAAAAGGGGCGAAAACCAACGCGATGCGCGTGCTGGACACGGCCCATGTGG
>JBBSEL010000602.1:0-3782 GCA_038239755.1 Chloroflexia bacterium
GAGGCACAGCCCATCCCAGCGGGCGGCGCGGCGGAACGGCGGCTTGCGCGGCCAGCCCCCCACGATCCAGATCGGGATACGCGGTTGCTGGACCGGGCGCGGCAACAGGGCCACGTCTTTGAGCGTGTAATGCTCCCCGGCGAAGGAGAAGGGGGCCGCGCCCCACAGCCCGTCCAGGATCGCCAGCCCTTCGTCCAGCTTCCCGGCGCGCACCCGCAGGTCGGGGTCTTCGCCAAAGTCGGTATAGTCGGGGTCCTGATGGCCCACGCCGACGGTGCAGACCAGGCGACCCCCGCTGAGATGGTCGATGTTGGCGAGGCGACGGGCCACCAGCCAGGGCCGGTGGCGGGCCAGCGGCACGACCAGCAGCCCCAGGGTGATCCGCGTGGTCTGGAGCGCGAGGGCGGTCAGGGCGATCCAGGGGTCGAGCACTGGCTCATCCCCTAGCAATACATCCCAGACGAAGAAGCCGTCCCAGCCCGCCGCTTCCGCGTCCTGGGCCAGTTGGGCCAGCACCCGTGGGTCGGCGAACGCGCCCGTCGTGGGCATGTCGAGGCCAAATTTCATAGGGAGTCCTTTCTAATACAAGCTGCCGATCACGAACAGACTCACCGGCGATTCCAGATGGAACTGCCGGTGAGTCTGGACCGTCCTCGACGGTCTATGGGCGGGCGGCGGGCGGGTAGCTACCCGGCCTGGGCCGGGGCGGGCGGGGCGGGCCGGTTGAAGCGATAGGCCGAGAGATAGTGCCCATCGGGATCTTTTGCCATGCAATAGCGCCCGAAGGGCAGATCCACCGGTTCGCTCACCAGTTCCACCCCCCGCTCCTGCCAAAACTGCCAGGTGGCATCCACATCGTCTACTTCAAAGCTCAGCTCGATGCTGCCGGGCCGGTCTTCCAGCCCCGGCGGGAAGGCCGAGGTCGCCTTGTCTTGCAAGCCGATCAGGGAGCCACTCGACGGGCGAACTGTCACAAAGTTCGGGCCGGAGATGGCTTCGACGACCGTCAGACCCAGTACGTCGGTGTAGAAGGCCTGCGCCTTGGCGATATCCTGCACATACACAATCACAAAACCCATGTTCATTGTCGGCTCTCCTTTTCGCTAGTGGGGCACCATTTCCTCTGCCCTTTTATTATAGGAGAGCCGGGTGACAGCATTATGTCAGTAGCGGTTTGCACCCGAATTTTGTGGGTCAAGGCCGGAGGCCGCACACACGAATAGTATATAGAAGGAGAGGAAGGAAACGGCGCGGGGTCAGGAGCCGTCGGCTGCGTCGGCCTGCAAGGCGACCGCGATTTCGGCGGCGACCTGGGCGTTCTGCACCAGGAGCGCCTTGTTGGCTTCGAGGCCCCGGCCATAGGTCGCCTCGGCCACGGCGGTGAGCAGGAACGGGGTGAGGGCTTTGCCGGTGACCCCCAGGTCGGAGGCGCGGCGCAGGGCATCGTGCAGGGCGGCTTCGACTTCGCGGGGCGGGAGAGCAAACTCGGGGGGGACCGGGACGCAGATCAGCGTGCAGCCGGGCAGACCCAGATCGCGGCGGGTGCGGATGATGACGGCGGCTTCGGCGGCGGTTTCTACCCGCACATCCACCGGCAGACCACTTTCGCGGCTATAGAAGGCCGGGAACTCGTCGGTCTGCCAGCCGACGACGGTGATGCCCGCCGTCTCCAGCCATTCGCGGGTGGCGGGCAGGTCGAGGATCGACTTGGCCCCGGCGCAGACCACCGCCATCCCGGTCTGGGCCAATACGGTCAGGTCTGCCGAAATATCGAGGGTGTGCTGCCAGCCGCGATGGACCCCGCCGATGCCCCCGGTGGCAAAGACTTCGATATCGGCGTCCATGCTGGCGATGGAGGCGAGATAGACGCTGGTCGCTACCGTGGTCGCGCCGTGCCCCTGCCGGGCCAGCACCACCGGCAAATCGCGGATGCTCAGCTTCTGGATATCGTCGGCGGCGGCCAGCCGGGCCAGTTCGGCCCCGGTGCAGCCGATATGGACCCGCCCGTTGAACACGGCCATCGTGGCAGGCACGGCCCGCGCCCGGCGCACCGCCGCTTCGCACGCCTGCGCCGTCTCCAGATTATCGGGCCGGGGCAAGCCGTGGGCGATCACCGTCGATTCCAGCGCCACCAAAGGCTGCCCATTGATGATCGCCCCGATCACTTCCTGGCTCAGTACAAAGGTCGATTCGTCCATGCCCGCAGTATACCCCAAGCGCCCGTGCCTTGCAACTGGGAGGCGAGGTTGAGGTTTGAGGTTTGAGGTGCGAGGTTGGCGGACGGGATTAGATGGCAAAAGCGAGTGCTGCCTTCTGCCTTCTGCCTTCTGCCCGCTCGCAACTGGCACACGCTTTGCTTCTGAGAGCAGAGCCGGGGCCGCGGGCGCGGTCAAAAACGGAACGTCCACGCACACCATTTTGTAGCAGAGAAGAGGTATTTCTATGGAAAAGCAGCAGCAAGTAACCACCGGCAGCGGCGCGCTCGCCGCCGGGGGCGCGGGGAAGATCGGCTTCGTCCTATCTACCGAGCAATTCAGCCCGTCCGATCTATTGAAGTTTGGCGGGGCCGCCGAGCAGGCCGGATTTGACCTGGTCTGGAGCAGCGACCACTTCCAGCCCTGGCAGGACAACGAGGGACACGCCGGGCAAGCCTGGGTGATCCTCTCGGCGCTGGGGCAGCGCACGCAACGGGTATCGTTCGGCACGGGGGTCACCTGCCCGTCGTTCCGCTATCGCCCGGCCATTGTGGCCCAGGCGTTCGCCACGCTGGGCGATCTCTATCCGGGCCGGGTGTTCCTCGGCGTGGGCACCGGCGAGGCGCTGAACGAGCAAGCCGCCACCGGCGAATGGGCCGAGTACGACGAGCGCCACAACCGCCTGGAAGAGGCGCTAACCATCATCCGCCAGCTCTGGTCGGGCAAAATCGTCAACTACCAGGGCCGGTTTTACCAGGTAGAGAACGCGAAGCTCTATACCCTGCCCGCGTAGCCGGTGCCGATCTTTGTCGCTGCGTCGGGGGAAGAGAGTATGCGCCTGGCCGGGCAGTATGGCGACGGGCTGATCACCGACACCAAGAGCCTGCTGGAGAAGCCAGAGCTGATTGACGCCTACCGCGAGGCGGCGCGAACGGCGGGCAAAGACCCGGCCACCATGCCGATTGTGGTCGAGCAGTGGGCATTCGTTGGGGAGCAGGCCGAGGTGGGCCGCTGGGCCGAGTTGTGGCGCTTTATTCCCAAGGCGTGGACCAAATATGTGAACAACTCCGACCCCCGCGAGATCCAGCGCGAGGCCGAGCAGGAGGTGGCGCTGGCCGAAGTGACCCAGGGCTGGCCGGTGAGCAGCGATCCCGCCGTCCATGTCGCGGCGCTCCAGAAGTTGCTGGATGCGGGGGCGACGCACATCCTCGTCCACTCGCCGCAGCCCGACCAGGAACGGGTGATCCAGTTTTACGGGCAAGAAGTGTTGCCCCAGCTGGACGGGCACCAAGCCCCGGCGCTGGCCGGTCTCCAGCCCGTCGGCAGCACAGCGCGCGTAAGCAGCTAGCCCCGATCAACCGGGCGGGCGGGTGGATGTCCCGCTGTCCACCCGCCCGCTTGGTGGCACGATCAATGCAATTCTGCGTCGAACTGTCCGGTAACCAGTAGAACGTTATCTGACGTGCGCCGGGCGGTGTTGTTGACGGTGGTATATTCCTTTGCTATAATACGGGCAGCATCACTCCTGCACCACCATCGCAATCTCCCGCTGTTTAGCGCTTTTGGCAGCCCCAGTTATTACCCGGA
>JBBSEL010000603.1:0-3780 GCA_038239755.1 Chloroflexia bacterium
ATAGGTCATTTCGCGCAGCGCGAGGCGGCGCAGGGTGGTGACGCGAATGGCATGAAAGGGGCCGAGATCGGTGATCCGCAGGCCGAACCGCAGGCGCAGGATCGCAGCGATCAAGCGATTGCCGAAGATCGCGTGGGCAGGCAGCGCGCCTCGCGCCATCATCCCGGCCCGCAGCCGTGAGCCGATCACCAGGTCGGCTTGGTCGGCCAGCAGGGGCGCGACCACCAGCGGTAGCTCTTCGGGATAATCGCTGTAATCGCCGTCCAGAAAGACGATGATCGTCGCGCCCAGCGCCACCGCCTGCCGGACCCCGGCGGCGCAGGCATAGCCATAGCCGCGCCGGGGCTGGCGCACCACCACTGCACCGGCGGCCCGCGCCACGGCGGCGGTCGTGTCGGTGCTGGCGTTGTCCACGACCACGATCTGGGGGCAGAGCGGGCGAGGAATCGCGGCCACAACCCGCCCAATGTTGCCTTCCTCATTCCAGGCGGGAATGACGGCGACGATCCGGTGGGCGGCGCGGGGCGGTGGGGTCAGGATCAGAGACTCCATTTGCTCCCGCAGCCCCGGCAACAGCGGGCCGGATCATCGCTCAGAAGGCGACGGCGGAACTCGCGGTAGGCGGCTCCATTCCAGATTTCAGTAAACGGTTGCTCAAAGGCATTGCCCAGGATTAAATCGCCCGAGTCGGGATAGTCGTTGATTACAAACGGCACAAAACAGCACGACAGCACGTTGCCGTTAGCAGTGATGTAGCTCAGGCTGGTCGGGCGGCGGCACTCGGCCCACGGGCGGGTCGCCTGCACCTCGGCGGCCATCATCTGGAGCGGGGTGTTGGCCCCCGCCGCGTGAAAGGCCAGGCCCAGATCCCGGCACAATTGCTCGGCCTGGGCGATCAGGACGACCTCCTGCTCTTTCAGCCGGTGGTAGAGGGATTGCTCCGCCACGCCCAGTCCCTGTCCAAAATAGACAAACCGCTGCATATAGAATTCGGCGATGCCCAACTCGTGGCTCAGCCGGATCACGTCGAGCAGTTCGTGCAGGTTCTCCCGCATGGCGATAAACCAGGTCGAGATATGGGGGCCAGCTCCGCCCATCCGCGCTTTCGTCTCGGTCATCAGGCGCAGGCTGCGGCGCACCTTCGGCAGCCCGTTGACCCCGCGAATCGCCCGGTAGGTGGCCGGGGTCGCGCCGTCCAGGCTGGCCCGGTACTCATCCAGCCCGCTGGTGACGAAGCCCTCGGCCAGGCGCGGGGTCAGCGCCAGCGAGTTGGTGTTGAAGACCACATGGGGGGAATCGGGCCGGGCCTTCAAGGCAGCGATCATCGCCACCAGATCGTGGTTGAGCATCGGCTCGCCCAGCCCATGCAGCACGACCCGCTCCAGCACCGGGAACTGGTCGATGATCGCCTGGAAGTGGGCCAGGGTCATATCGGCGGGCGCTTCCATCGGCAGAAAGGTGCGCGGGCAGGTGGTGCAGAGCGAGTTGCAGCGGTTGGTCGGCTCGATATAGAGCACGCGGGGCAAAGGCCGCTCTCGTGCGGCGGACGGCGGCGCATCCAGCAGGGCGAGACGATGGGAGAGGTCGGGGGATGGCGGCATCAGGTTGCTCCTTACGGCGTAGCGAACAGCGCGAGACTGTAGGTCAGGAAGATCAGCCCGGTGTAGCCCAGAGCCACCAGGGACAGCCGGTGCCCGGCGCGACTCATCCACCCGCTTGCGGTTGCTCCCCCGGTCAGGGTTAGCCCTCCCGCCCCTAGAAACAGGGGCACGAAGGCCAGCAGCCAGGTGCCATACCACTGCTGGGCGTTGGGGGTGAAGAGCAGGTAGGCGGCCACCAGGATAAAGCTCTTGCCGATAAAATGGTAGCGGTCACGCTCACGCCACAAGGCCACCGCCAGCGCTGTCCCGGCCAGGCCCACGAACAGCGCCAGCCGGATCAGCCCGTCGGACAGGCCGATCAGGGGGGCGATCCCGTAGCGCAAGGCGTAGTAGAGCGGCGCGTTCCCGCTCTCGTCGCGCAGGTAGGTGACCAGGAACGGCGAGACGTGCCCGCCGTAGGCCACCAGATAGCCGAGCGTGATCGCCCCAACCAGCCCCACGCACCAGGCCAGCACCTTCAGCCCGAAGCGCCGCGCCCACGCCGCCAGCAAGAGCAGCGGGATCAGCTTCACCAGCACGGCCCCGGCCAGCGCCGCCCCGGCCAGCAAGGCGGGACCGGCTCGCCGTCCCCCTGCTGCCGCGCCCTGGACGGCGACCACCCCGACCAGCAGGCCCAACAGGGTCAATAGAATTCCCAGCGTCTCAATATGCCCGCTGCCGCCGAATTCGATGATCGGCAGCGGTGCCCAGGCGTAGATCAGCGTGCGTAGCGGGGACAGACCGAGCCGTTGCAGCAGCAGCAACAGCACCAGGCAATTCGCCAGGTCCACCCCCACCAAGACCGCCTTGGTGACAAACACGCTATCGGGGTGCGCCCCGTACACGGCGGCGTAGAACAGTTCGGCCCCCGGCGGGTAGATCGTCACCGCCCCCTTGCGGTTGATGTGGGGCCAGATCGGGTCGGCGGGGGGGTGTAGCCCGGCTACTTCGGGCGCGCCGGGGGGATAAGCGTAGGGGCTGAGGCCCGCCGCCTGCACCCGCCCATCCCAGATGTAGCGGTACATATCGTCGCTGAGCGTGGGGGCGGCGAAGACCAGCAGGCCCCGCGCCAGGATGGCAACCCCGGCAATCCCCACTAGCGCGGGCCGCAGCGACAGGTCCGCCCTCCGGCGCAGCACCAACCAGCAGGCCCCCAGGTAAAGGGGGAACAGGAGACAGTAGACCGCTGTGTAGGCGGCCAACGCCGCCGGATGGCGATCCGCGTCGGCCAGCAGCCCCAGCGCCCTGTACCCGGCCAGCGAGAGCAGGCCGATCCCGCCGAGTAGCCAGGCGGTCGGCCCGCAGACCCGGCTCAGGTCAACCGGTAGAGCAGGCCCGCCAGGCTGTTCCCGGCGGCGATCTGCTCCCGCAGCTTCGGACGCAGCCATTGATCCACTCCCCAGACCCGCCCGGCCCCGGTGAACAAGAAGAGGAAGCTGAGGATGATCAGCATCCCATAGCTCCAGTACCACTCACCCGGCGCGAACCCCAGGCCGAGGAAGAGGTTAATCCCCTGGAGCAAGCCGAGCAGCCCGCCCAGGCGGCTCAACAGCCCCAGGAGCAGCAGCAAGGCGATGGTGGTTTCCATGAAGAAGGTGAGCCAGCCGACCAGTTGCCAGTTGGGCAGGACCAGCGCCTTGATCACCCCGCCGTAGCCGATCAACCCGTGGATCGCCTCCTGGGTCATCCAGTGATACAGCCCGCTGCCGTTGTCCAGGAATGGCCCTGGCTGGTCTGCCGTGGGGGTGGGGTTCGCCATGATCCCATTGACTGCTTCGCCGGGATTGACGAAGTTGTTCCAGGGCAGCTTCCAGAGGATCTGGGTGAGCCAGAGCAGGCCGATCCCCAGGCTGGCGACCCGCACCGGCCAGGTGGGCACCCGTTGCTCGTAGACCTCGGGGTGGGCTGCTTCGTTCTCCATCGATCGGGTTGCGGCGTTGCTGGATGTCCGTGCTCCGGCCCGGCTGGTACTCGCCATGCGCTACCTCCTTAGGGTTGGTCCGTTTCCTCAGTGTACGGTGATTGCCCCGCGCTGGATCCTTTTCTGCCGACAACCCGCCGAGCTCACCCTTCTCCGGCGGAGCGGCGGACCACCCCCTCAGCCTACCAGCGTGGGCAGGTCGAGCGTGGCGAGGGCGGC
>JBBSEL010000604.1:0-3776 GCA_038239755.1 Chloroflexia bacterium
GCGCGGGGGTGACACGCGGCGGGGGTACACCACGGAGACACGGAGAGCACGGAGAGCTCCGGGACCTCCGTGTCTCCGTGGTGAACCCCGCGTCAGGCTGCCGCCTCCAGTTGCCGCAGGGCAGTAATGACCGGGGCGAAACGTTCCAGCGCGGTGGGGGTGATGCGGGACAGGCCGCCAGCCACCTGGCTCACGTCGTAGATGCCGACGAAGCAGGTCATGTGCTGGATCCCGGCCTGCGTGTGGAGGGCATGAAGCGCGGCGGCGATCTCCTCCGGCGCACCGTGCAGGTGCTTGGCAGCGGCGTCAGGGAGGGTGACTCCCGCATCGGCCAAGGTGATGACGGTGTAGGCGGTACGGCCCAGAGTGGCCGGATCGCGGCCCTCGGCGCGGCACGCGGCGTCCAGCGGGGCGAAGGCGGCGATCACCGGGGCGGGGGCGGGCGGGCAGACCATGTTGAGGTTGAGCGCATCGCCCCAGCGCGCCGCCAGTTGCAGCATCCGTGGCCCCTTCCCGGCGACCCAGATCGGCGGGCCAGCCGGGCGCGATCCCCGCAGGCCAAGCGTGGCCCCGTGCGCCTGCCAGTATTGCCCGGCGAAATCCACCGCCCCCTGGCGCAAGAGCGGCACGACGATCTGGAGGGCCTCATCGAACATGGACGAGCGGCGCGCAATGTCGTAGCCGAAGGTGGCGAACGCGCCCTCCCGCTCGGCTCCCGCGCCCATCGGCAGGATCAGCCGCCCGCCGCTGACCTCGTCCAACGTCGCGGCCATGCGGGCCAGCAGCGCGGGCTGGCGCAGGGCGGCATTGGCGATAAACGGGCCGAGTGTCACCCGCTGCGTCGCGTCGGCCACGGCAGAAAGAACGGTCCAGCTTTCCCAGAAGTGCTGGGTGCGGTCGCCGGGCAGGGTCGGGCTGAAATGGTCGGGTGCCCAGATGGTGTCTACGCCGATTGCTTCGGCCAGTTGGGCCACGGTGCGGATCTCGGCCCAGCCGGGCGCGACCCCGTCGCCATAGTCCCAGGTGGGCAGGACAATGCCGAGTTGCAGAGGTACGGTTGCGGGTGCCATGATAAATGCCTCCTATGTGAATACCGCTTTCCGGTGATGATATGCGGTCGGAGCCGTCTTGTCAACAGCAGCACGCGCCGCGTATAGAGGCACGACTTGACTCTTGCGAACATCAGTTCTATAATACCCATACCGTTCCGGCACCTGCCGGGCCGTTAACCCTTCTTGCAGCAAATGGAGGTACACGCATGGCGAACCATTCGATTGTGCATCTCGACATCCCGGCCACCGACACCGCCGAGTCGGCCAACTTCTACGCTGATGTGTTTGGCTGGCCGGTCAACCACAGCAAAGAGTATGATTACTGGATGTTCCGGGGCGAAGGCGGTCCCGGTGGGGGCTTCGTCGCCGCCGACAGCGCGAACCCGGCGATGGGCGCGGCCTACAAGATCGGCCAGGTCTTGGTCTATATCAACACCGACGACATCAACGCCAGCATGGCCGAGGTGGAAGCTCACGGCGGGAAACGCCTCGGTGACACCGTAGAGATGGGCGAAAACGGCGGCTATGCCTTCTTCGCGGACCCCGCCGGAAACGTCATCGGCCTCTATCGCGGCCCGGCAGCGGCCAGCTAATCGCCCCCGCCTGCCCCGCATCGTCCGCCCCTCCCCATACCGGAGGGGCTATTTTGTGCCCCAGCCACGAAACCGGGTCAGCAACACCGATGCCCATGTAGGATATGGCTCCGCCCATTGATGCGGGGGCGTTCCCGCTGTCTGGGGAACCGACTCGCAAGGGGCTGTACTCTACAAGGCTGGATACCGCCACTCGATCATCAGGGCACCGCCTGCGGAGCGCCAGGGGCCGTGGCGCATCCCCGGCGGGCGGCAGGCATACATCCCGGCGGTAAAGGTTTGGCCCAGCGTGAGATCGGTCAGATCGCCCTCCAGGATGTAGACCTCTTCCCAGCAATCGTGGACCGCGACTCCGTTGGGGGTAGAATCGGCACCGGGGGTATAGCGGCTGAGGCTGGTGTAAGCCCCGGTGGCCGGGTCCACAGCGCAGACCTGCTGCCAGATGCCCTCGGCTGGCCCCGGCGCGCGCTGCCAGGGCGCGGTGGGATGGTGGAACTCTAACTCGGGTTTGGGCATGGTGACCCTCCTTCCTGATGGGATGAGGCTACTGCTTCCACAAATAGAGCAGAAGGCGATTACCCACCAGCAGCACCCCGAACACCAGCGCCAGGGTGGGTTGCCCGGCGGCGAGCAAGGCCGGAACCGCCGAGCCAAAGACCAGCACGTCCAACAGCAGGTGCCAGGGGCCGGTGAGCGGGTGCCAGGCGCGGGGCGCCCCGAACAGGCTCCATAGCACAATCGCCACGAGGGGCGCGCCCAACGTCAGCAGCGCCTTCCCCAGCAAGCCGTCACCCGCCTGGAAGCCCCAGTAGCTCAGGGCACCCAGGGCGGCCAGTTCCAGCAGGAAGCGCAAGGCTAGGTTCGTGTAGCGGAGGATCTGCATCAGTTGAAGGTCTCGCTTGTGAGTATCAGGTATGAGGCAATACCCCACCCCTTTAGTATACGCGACCTGTTAGTGCGCTGTTTCAGACTACAACGCGCTACCCAAGGCCTAGCGCAGCAGGTCGCCAGCCGCGCACCCCATCCGGTATAATAGCCTCATGCCCACCCGTGCCAACAACCCACCGCAAACCGCAAACCGCAAACCGCAAACCTCCCGCGCCCTCCGCGCTCAGGTAGACCCCCCCTTGCTGCGGGCCATCCAGGGCGGGCTGTTGAGCTGGTACGTTGCCAACGGGCGCGACCTGCCCTGGCGGACGACGCAAGACCCCTACGCCATCCTCGTCTCGGAGGTGTTGCTCCAGCAGACGCAGGTGGTCAGCGCCCGCCCGGTCTATGAAGAGGTGCTGCGCCGCTGGCCGACCTTCGCCGCCCTCGCCGCCGCCCCGCTGGAGGAGGTGAAAACCGTCACCGACCCGCTGGGCTACCATATCCGGGGCGAGTGGATCCACCGCATCGCCACCATCGTCACCAACGAGCTAGCGGGGCAACTGCCGGACACGCTGGAGGGGTTGCTGGCCCTGCCCGGCATCGGGCGCTACACGGCGGGGGCGATCCTCAGCTTCGCCTTCCAGAAGGACGCACCCATCGTGGACACGAACGTCCACCGTTTGGTCGGTCGCCTGTTCGACCTGCACAGTGGCCGCCCGGCGAAGGCGCTGCTAGACAAGCGGCTGTGGGCGCTGGCCGAGACGCTGATACCCCCCGGCCACGGCTACCTGTTCAACCAGGCGCTGATGGACTTCGGCGCGCAAGTCTGCGTCCCGATCAAGCCGATGTGCCTCCTCTGCCCCCTCCGCCCCCACTGCCAGCAGTGGAACCCGGTGCCGGAGGGCGGGGTCAGCTATGAGGGTTGAGCGTAGTCTATAGAGAAAGAGCCGGGTCGATAACGACCCGGCTCCTTTCAATCTTGCGTCTCGTCTATTCACGGGCCGTTGCGCCGCTCTTCAATAATCAGTTCAGAGGTTGGAGGCAGCCCACGGGTGGCTATATCCAGATCACGTAATATCGCGTCTTCGTCGATGTCTTCCTCGTCTTCAGAGGCAGGCGACCGGGGCACCAGCAGATCACCCAGCGCCGCCTCTAAGCGCTCCCGGTCAGAAAGCACCATCAGCACGACTTCCTCGCCTTCGCTGAACGGTAGCGGTTCAAGGGGGCGGAGCAGGCCTTGCGTGTAAATCGCGCGAATTGA
>JBBSEL010000605.1:0-3775 GCA_038239755.1 Chloroflexia bacterium
CACGGCAGCCCACCCTAGCCTGCCGCCCCGGCAAACCACCTTATCTACCTATGTCCCAGGCGCGTCCGTTGTGGCTTTAGCTACGCTGGGCTGTTTCCGCGCGCCCGTCCATCCTTCCGTCTACCCAACCGCGGCCAAATCCCGATCAGTATAGCCTGTCTGCGTGGTATATAAAGAAAGTGCAGGCAGGGAACGGCGTCTGAAGAACCCGACCGGTAATATACAGACAGTCCTATATAAATGAGGAGGGGCAACCATGGCAGCAGAAACAGTTCCGTATGGAAGGGTCACGCAGCGTGAACCGGCGGTCAAAGAGGTCCACATTGTATGGATGACCACGGGCCTGAGCTGCGACGGCGACTCGGTCTCGATCACCGCGGCGACACAGCCCAGCCTGGAAGATGTGGTGCTGGGGGCGATCCCCGGTTTGCCCAAGGTACATCTCCACAACCCCGTGCTGGCCTATGAAGTCGGTGACGATTTTATGAAGTTCTGGCATATGGCCGCCGAGGGCAACCTCGATCCGTTCGTCCTCGTGATGGAGGGGTCCGTCCCCAACGAGGGGCTTTTGACCGAAGGCTATTGGGCGGCGATGGGCACCGATAAGGCGACCGGCCAGCCGATTACCACCAACGAGTGGATCGACCGGTTGGCCCCCAAGGCGTTCGCTGTGGTCTGCGCGGGCACCTGCGCCACCTACGGCGGGATCCACGCGATGGCGGGCAACCCGACCGGGGCGATGGGCCTGGCCGACTACCTGGGTTGGACTTGGAAATCGAAGGCGGGGCTGCCGATTGTAAACGTGCCCGGCTGCCCGGTGCAGCCCGACAACTTCATGGAAACGCTGCTCTACCTGCTCTACCAGGCGGCGGGCCTCGCCCCCATGATCCCCCTCGACTCGGCCCTGCGCCCCACCTGGCTGTTCGGCAAGACCGTTCACGAAGGCTGCGACCGGGCGGGCTACTACGAGCAAGGCGACTTCGCCACCGAATATGGCTCCCCCAAGTGCATCGTCAAGCTAGGCTGCTGGGGACCGGTGGTCAACTGCAATGTGCCCAAGCGTGGCTGGATGGCGGGCATCGGCGGCTGTCCCAACGTGGGCGGCATTTGCATCGGTTGCACCATGCCGGGCTTCCCCGATAAGTTCATGCCTTTCATGGACGAACCGCCCGGCGCGCACATCTCGTCAACGGCGGTGGGCGTCTATGGCCGGGCGATCCGTGCCCTGCGGGGCATCACCAATGCTACAGTGAACAAGGAGCCGAAGTGGCGGCACCGGCGGCCCCAACTGACCACTGGCTATCATCCGAAGAACTACGGACGATCCTAGACGGAGGAGCACGAGCATGGCTGTTACTATTCGACCCGAACGAGACACCCAGACCGAGGGCCGCAATCTGGTCGAGATGTCCTGGGATCCGATCACCCGCATTGTCGGCAGTCTGGGCATCTACACCAAGATCGACTTCACCAACCGCATGGTCGCGGAGTGCCACAGCACCTCCTCGATCTTCCGCGGCTACAGCATCTTCATGAAGGGCAAAGACCCGCGCGACGCCCACTTCATCACCAGCCGCATCTGCGGCATCTGCGGCGACAACCACGCGACCTGTGCCTGCTACGCCCAGAATATGGCCTTCGGCGTGCGCCCCCCGGCGCTGGCCGAATGGATCATCAACCTCGGTGAAGCCGCCGAGTATATGTTCGACCACAACATCTTCCAGGACAACCTGGTCGGGGTGGACTTCTGCGAGAAGATGGTCCGCGAAACCAACCCCAGCGTGTGGGAAAAGGCCAAGACGACCGCGTCCCCCCACGCCGCCGACCACGGCTACGCCACCATCGCCGATATCATGACCGCGCTGAACCCCTTCGAGGGCGAATTCTACCGCGAGACGCTGCATGTCAGCCGCTACACCCGCGAGATGTTCTGCCTGATGGAAGGCCGCCACGTCCACCCCTCCACCCTCTATCCGGGCGGCGTGGGCACCGTGCCGACGATCCAGCTGTTCACCGACTACATCGTCCGGCTGATGCGCTATGTGGAGTTCATGAAGAAAGTCGTCCCCCTGCATGATGACCTGTTCGACTTCTTCTACGAGGCGCTGCCGGGCTACGAGCATGTGGGCGAACGGCGCATCCTGCTCGGCTGCTGGGGGTCGTTCAACAACCCCGACGTGTGCGACTATACCTATAAGAACATGGCCGAATGGGGCCGGGGTATGTTCGTCACCCCCGGCATCGTCGTGGACGGCGAACTGGTGACCAACAGCCTGGTTGATATCAACCTGGGCATCCGCATCCTGCTGGGCAGCTCGTACTACGACGACTGGCAGAACGCGGAAACGTTCGTCAAGAACGACCCGTTAGGCAACCCGGTGGACCAGCGCCACCCCTGGAACCAGACGACGATCCCCCACCCGCAGAAGCGCGACTTCGACGGCAACTACACCTGGGTCATGTCGCCGCGCTGGTACGACAAGCGCACCGGCGACCACCTGGCGCTGGACACCGGCGGCGGCCCCCTGGCCCGCTTCTGGGCCACCGCCCTGGCCGGGCTGGTGGATAACGGTTATATCAAGTCCACCGGCCACAGCGTCAAGATTTACCTGCCCAAGACGGCGCTGAAGCCCGAAGTCGAGTTCGAGTGGCACATTCCGAAGTGGAGCAACACCATCGAGCGCGACCGCGCCCGCAGCTACTTCCAGGCCTATGCCGCCGCTGCCGCCCTCCACTTCGCCGAGAAGGCGTTGGCCGAACTCCACGCCGGGCGGACGAAGGTCTGGTCCGAATTCACCGTGCCCGATGAAGCTATCGGCTGCGGGTTCCACGAAGCGGTGCGCGGCGTGCTGTCGCACCACGTCGTCATCCGTGACGGCAAGATCGCCAACTACCACCCCTACCCGCCCACGCCCTGGAACGCCAACCCGCGCGATACCTATGGCACGCCGGGGCCATACGAAGATGCGGTACAGGATACACCGCTCTTTGAAGAGAACGGGCCGGAGAACTTCAAGGGCATCGACATCATGCGGACCGTGCGCAGCTTTGACCCCTGCCTGCCCTGCGGCGTGCATATGTACCTGGGCGAAGGGAAAGAACTCCAGGTACAACACTCGCCGATGTTCGGTCACGTCCCCCAGCAGCCGTAGCCACGGCGCGGCCCAGGCCGCAGGAAGGATAGCCGCATGGCTACGCTGCAAGAGAAAGAATTTCAACAACGGATGCAGCAAATCGAGCGTCTGGTAGAGACGCTTGAGGCGCTGCCGCCCGATGCCCCGGCCCGCGAAAGCGCCCTGGAACTGCTCCAGATCACCCTGGATCTCCACGGCGCGGGGCTGGAGCGGATGCTAGAAGTGATCGATGGAGCCGGGGCACCGGGCAACCTGATCATCGACGAGATGGCCCATGACGATCTGATCCGCAGCTTGCTCCTGTTGCACGGGCTGCACCCGCTCGACCTGGAAACGCGGGTAACCCAGGCGCTGGACAAGGTGCGGCCCTACCTCGCCACCCACGGCGGCAACGTCGAACTAGTCAGCGTGGGCGACGATGGGCTGGTGCGGCTGCGGCTGCAAGGCAGTTGCAACGGTTGCGCCTCGTCGGCCATGACCCTCAAGCTAGCCATCGAAGAGGCGCTGCAAGAGTACGCCCCCGATATGACCGGCCTGGCCGTCGAAGGGGTCGTCCAACCCCCGCCCCCGCCCGTTTCCAGCTTTATCCCGTTGACCCAGATGGGCAAGCCGGGCAAAGCCCCACCCCCCGCCCCCACCTC
>JBBSEL010000606.1:0-3774 GCA_038239755.1 Chloroflexia bacterium
CGCCCTTGAGCCATCAGGCTCCGGTTATCGTGCATGGATATGATCCAGTACCTCGGACAGATGATGCGCTCATCCTTGAACGGGCAGGTGTAATGTTCACTCTACATCCAGCAGACATACCTGGACGTTACCCTGCACTAAGCGGTGGTATATATCTAGGTTATTATGATGATGACACAATTAGTATCATGGCGGGTTACTCACTAGACTCTAGCAACCGCCAGCAGAATGTCCTCTGGTCGGACTCATTGCTCAAGCCACAAACGGAAGTGGACTTGCCAGAGGAGCTGATGAAGATGGCGGCTGGATTGGAGCAACACTTGCCTGATGCCTACGAACGCTACAAAACAATAGTAAGTGGGTTGATGCAAAATGAGCAATTAAGTAATTAGAAAACGGACCTCACCTTTCCTTTCTCCTCTCATATCTCATACCTCGTCCCGCATTTGCCCCCACCGCCGGTTTAGGGTACAATACGGATAAGGTGCCATGCGCCCTGGCGGCCCAGGAGTCGCGGAGGCGGCTGGCGTTCCGTTTGGTTTTTCCCACCTGTAAGGAGTCTCCGTTGCCGACCCGTATCAGTGTCATTTGTGATAAGTTAATGGAAGCCGGCTGGCTGGCAGCGGTGGTCTTTACCCCGCTCTATTTTAACGTTTACAGCAGCCGCGTTTTCGAGCCGGACAAGATCAGCTTCCTGCGCAACATCGTGGTCATGATGACCCTGGCCTGGATCATCAAAATGATCGAGGCGGCCTGGTTGCGCCGCCAGGGCGCGGCGGCCCCCGGTCGGCGGGGCGCGGCGGTGCCCCTGGCCGAAGTGGTGGCCCCCAGTACGGGCCTGCTGGGACGGTTGCCCGCCCCCTTGCGCGTGCCGATGGTCTTGCCCATCCTCATCTATGCCGCCGTCTACATCTTCACCAGCACCCCGCTCGTCTCCATCGTCCCGCTGACCAGCCTGTTCGGCTCCTACCAGCGGTTGCAGGGGCTGTTGAGCCAGAGCGCCTACATCCTCCTGGCGCTGATCATCATCGCCAACCTGCGCTCGCGGGCACAGTTTGAACGGCTGATCACCTTCTGCATCGCCACCAGCGTGCCGGTCGCCCTCTACGGCATCCTCCAGTTCAGCGGGCACGACCCCCTGCCCTGGGCAGGTGACGTGCAAACCCGCGTTGCGTCGAGTATGGGCAACGCCATCTTCGTCGCCGCCTGGCTGATCATGGTCGTGCCGCTCACGCTCAGCCGCTTCCTCCAATCGCTGAACATGCTGCGCCACCCCGACGAAGAGGGTGAGCAACCCGCCGAGCGCGAATCGATCTGGCCCCTGGCGCTGATCGGCAGCACGGCGATGTTCGTCCTGATCCTCTTCCAGTACATCGGCATGATGACCGGCGACAGCCAGGACGGCAAGATCACCTTTGGGGACATCCTCGGTTGGATCTTCGCCCTCTTTGTGCTGGGGCTGTTCGTGCTCATGGCCTGGCAGGTCACCGGGGCGAACTGGCAGCGGCCCGCCCCCCGCCCCGACGAAGCCGAATCGATGACGCCGATGCTGCTTGGCGTGGGTGCCCCGATCCTCCAGATCGCCGTCCTGTGGGCCGCGTTAAGCTGGCTGGGCAACACCCGCGTGAACGACTTCTCCCAGTGGATCGTCCTGCCAGGGGCCATTTTCATCTTCTTCGCCCTCAACTTTGTCTTTAGCGGCGAGGGCCGCGCCAGCCGCATGTCGCTGCTGGTCCAGGTGGTCACGCTGCCCATGCTGATGGTCTTGCAAAGCATCGTTATCTTCCTGACCCAGAGCCGCGGCCCGCAGATCGGCCTCCTCGCCGGGCTGCTCCTCTTCCTCGGCGGGATGATCTATATCGTCGCCCGCGCCTGGCGGCGCTACGCCGGGAGCATGAGCCGCAGCCGGGGCGCGATGATCGGTGCGGTCGCCCTGGCCGGGCTGATGATCGTCGCCGTCTTGCTGGCCGTCGCCGGGGCCGAGGTCAACCTCCTGCTGGCGATGCTGCTGGGGATGGTCGTCTATGCCATGCTCGTCTTCGGCCTGATCGTCTGGTCGAACCGCGAACGGAACCGCGAACTGGCCGGGGCCGAAGTGGGCTTCACCAGTGGGGCGGTCGCCTTGCTGCTGGTCGGCGTGCTCTTCATCGGCGGCCTGCTGGTCGTCTTCAACCTGCCCGAATCGCCCCTCGCCGCCTATCGCAACCTGCCCTATGTGGGCCGCCTGGGCACGCTGCTCCAGGCCGACGAGGGCACCGGCAAGGTCCGCACCCTGATCTGGGGCGGGGCCAAGCAGATGATCCTCGACAGCCCCTTCCGCACCCTGCTCGGCTGGGGGCCAGAGGGCATGTACGTCGGCTACAACCGCTTCTACCCCCCCGACCTGGCCCACTGGGAACTACGCAACGCCACCCCCGACCGTAGCCACGACTTCTATATTGACCAGTTGGTAACGATGGGCGTGGTTGGCCTGCTGGCCTACCTGCTCCTCTCGGTCGCCTTCTTCGCCTATGGGCTGGTCCTCTTGCGCCGGTCGCGCACCCTGATGGAGCAACTGGTCACGCTCGGCCTGATGGCGATGATCAGCGCCCACCTGGTCGAAGGTCTGACCGGCATCCAGATCGCCGCCACCTATACCTATTTCTATATGGGCCTGGCCCTGATGGCGGTGTGGGGCTTTTACATCACCGGCTACCTGCGCCCCCAGGCCCCGGCCACCAACCCCAGCGTCGACGTCAACGGCAACGGCAACGGGCACGGTACTGACGAAACCCTGCTGGATAGCGTCCCGCTGGACGGCGGCTCGAACGGCACCGCCACAGGAGTGGCCTCCACCCCCGTAGCGACCGCCCGCGTAGCCCCGACGAACCGGGGCACAGGCCGTCCGGTCCCGGTGGCGCAAGCCCCGGCGACGGGTGCCCGCAGCGGCAAGAAAGGTTTCACGGTGGTAACGCCCACCGCCGCCGACCCGGCCCCGACCCGCCGGACGGGCACCACCCCGGCTAACACTGCCGCCGCCACCGCCCCGCCCGTGCCGGGTGCCCGCCGCCCCATCCCAGCCGGGGCCGCCAGCCGCGCCTCACGCAGCAGCAGCCGCCCCCTCGCTCGTGCGACCGGGGTGGCAGCACGCGGCATCGCCAGCCCGGCCCTGTTGCTCGGCTATGCCCTGCTGACCCTGATCGCCCTCTGGATCGTCGTCGGCATCAACGTGGGCAACGTCAAGGCCGACATGTTCTACAAGCAAGGGTTGGCCTACGACAACGGCAGCCAGTGGCCGGGCAGCATCGGCCCCTACAGCCGCGCTATTTCGCTGGCCCCCAACGAAGACTTCTACTATCTCTTCCTGGGTCGCGCCTACATGGAGTGGGCCAAGAACCACGACTCCCTCACCCAATTGATACAGCAGTCCGGGGGCACAAACCCCCCCGTCGCCACCTTGCTGAACCTGAGCGAAGAGTCCCTCTTGCACGCCCAGTCGCTCAACCCGATGAACACCGACCACTACGCCAACCTGGGACGACTCTACTCCTGGTGGGGTAGCAACGGCGATGCCAACAAGCTCGGCTCGGCAGTCCAGGCCTACGAGACAGCCCACCGCTACAGCCCCGGCAACGCGCAGATCTGGAACGAGTTGGGCCTGGCCTACTACAAGGCCGGACGCTACCAGGACGCGATCAATGCGCTCCACGGCTCGGTGGCGATGGACGACCGCTACGCCCTCAGCTACTTCGTCCTGGGCGAGATCCAGCGCAGCGAAGCCCTGGCGCGGGCCAC
>JBBSEL010000607.1:0-3773 GCA_038239755.1 Chloroflexia bacterium
GAGAGCTGGCCGCGGGTCACGTTGTTGCCGGGGCGGAAGTAGGGGCGGTTGCCGGGGGCGACGCACGGCTCAAACGGGCCGCCGCAGGGATACCCACCGATGATGCCGCGCCCGGCCAGGCGTTCGATCCACAGGTAGAAGGTGCTACCCGGCGGGACATCCTCGAAGGTCTGCTGGGTGGAGGGGATTGCATTCTGGAAGCCCGCCGACTCCGAGACGATCTTGGAGGTCTGCCCCCGGGTGACATTGTTGTTGGGGCGATAGTAGTTGCCGGGGCAGGGTTCGCCGGGGCCGCCACAGGGGTAGCCGCTGACAATCCCTCGGCAAGCCAGGCAGCGGATGTAGACGTAGAAGGTGTTATCGGCGGGCACGTCCACGAACTGGAGCGGGCACCCCGTCGGGGTCGCCGTCACCGTCGCGGTGGCCGAGGCCGCGCTGGTCGGCGAGGCGGCGGTTGTCGCCGTCTGGGTCGAGGTCGGCGGGGTGGTCGGCGTGTTGCTGGGGCCGACGGTCGGGGTGCCGCACGGCGGTTGGGTGAAGGTGAGTTGGAGGCCGGTCGTCACCGAACTGGTGTTGCAACTAAACTGGGTGAAGAGGGTGGTGGTCTGCTGCACCCCGATGGTGGCGCTGGTGCCTCCTTGGGTCGCCCCGTAGATGTAGCGGAAAGCCCCAGGCGTGTTCTCGTCGAAGGCGACCTCGAAGTTGGTCGGGACTGCGCCGGTGAAGGTCTGGGTGCGCCATTCGACATAGAAGGTGCGGTTGGGGGCGCTGCCGACGACCGCGGTGTAGGTGCCGCAACCCGAACAGGTCGAGGCGTCGAGATCATCCCAATAGGGGAGCAGTTCGTAGGTCGCGCCCGCCGATGGCTGGCAGGTGTTGCTAAAGGCGTTGTTGAGCGTCCCGAAGCTGATCAGCCCGTTGGAGCCGACCTGTGCCCCGGTGGTGAAGCTTTGCCCGTAGAGCGTGATCGGGAAGGGCAGGGTCAGCGGCACCGCGCAGTCATCGCAGTTAGAGCCAGTGATCAGCGTTGTGGCCGGGACCACGGTGGCCGTGCCGGTGGCGATGGTGTAGGGGGCGAGGAAGCAGGGGTTCACCGTCGCCGTCGCGGTAGAAGTTTGGGTCACCGTGGGGGTCTGGGTCGCCGTGCTGGTGCGGGTTGCCGTCGGCGGGGTGCCGGTCGCCGTCGGGGTCGGCGTGCCCTGCGCCGGGAGGGTCATCATGCCCATATAGAGGTCGAAGGCGTGGAGCGTGCCGTTCGGATTCGTGTTGTCGCAGTTGGCGTTGTCGGCCCAGACCGCGACGAACTTGCCGCCGTAGGCATCCTCACCCTCGTAGTCGCCGTAGTCCGTGGAGGCACCAGCGGCAGCCGCGTTCGAGAAGCCGCTGCTCAAGCGCTGGTTGACGGCCCAGGTCGCGCCGCCATTGGTGCTGTACGAGGCGTAATATTCGGCGTCGTCGTTCGGGGTATTGTTCGTCCCGCCCGATCCCGGCACGCCGTTATCGTTGCGGGCATCCTGCCAGCCAATCGCCACCGTGCCGGTCGAGCGGTCCAGGGTGATGTAGGGCAAGAACTGGCTGCGGATCGGGCCGAGCGGGTCGTCGTTCACCCGCACCGGGGCGCTCCAGGTGGCGCCGTCATTGGTCGAGGTCCGCACGTAGATCTCGGTATCATTGCTCTCGTTGACCGGCTCCTCGGTGTAGACCAGATAGGCGCGGTTGTTGAACGGCCCCCCCGTCCCATCCCAGACCAGCCCGGCTTCCGAGTCGATCGAGCGTCCCGATTGGGCCGGGATAAAGTCGAACCCGCCGACATTGGTGGTCGAGGCGGTGACCGCCGCGCCGAAGTTGCCCGCGCCCAGGCCATCCGCGTCCGTGTTGACAAAGATGGTCGCCGGACCTTGCCCGCCGGTGGGGTTCTGGTAAGTGACCATCACCTTACCGCCGTTCGGCCCCGGTCCCACCGCGATGCCGCCGAAGCTGCCGGTCGCGCCCGGCACCGTTTGCACGGCGTTGAACGGTCCCCAGGTGCCCAGGCCGGTGACCGGCGCGCCGCGCGCCTGCATATTCCCGCCCAGGTTCCAGTCCACCCAGACACTGCCGTTGCCCACGGCAATCGACGGCTGATCGACGCCGCCCGTGCCCGCTAGGACCGGCGCGCCGAAGGTCACGCCGCCGTCGGTGCTCAGGATGACGTTGATCTGGTTGACTGAATTGTTGATGTAGACCAGGAACAGATTGCCGAACATGTCGAAGACGGCCTGCCCGTCGCAGCAGGCCACGTTGGTCGCCACCGTGCCACGGGTCCAGGTGGCGCCGCCGTTCATCGAGTAGGCGCGGAAGATGCTGCTCGCTGAGAGGTTCGAGAAGGCGACGATGTTGTTCGGGTTGGTCGGGTTGACGACGACATAGCTCTCGTCCTCGTTGCCGCTCTGCGCGCTGACGTTGACCACCGGGGCCGTACACGCGCTGGGCTGGTTATTGGCCGAGGGGGGAGCCGGTTTGATGCTGTCTGCCGGGGGGGGCAGCTTGCGCGTGCCGTTGGGCACTGCCGTGCCCGCCGCTGCTGCCGGGGCGATCCCGCCGGTGTTGCTGGCCTGCTGCGCCAGTAACCCTGCCGGGCTGCTGCCTACTGCCGCCACTCCAAGCAGCAGCAGGGCCATGATTGCGATAACTGAACCATAAATACGCCGCATTAGTTGTCTCCTTCGTTAGTGGGAACCTGTGAAATAAGGGTACGGCAACCTGGCCTGTCCTCAGCCAGAATCAGGCGGCCTGGGGAACAACAGCAGCCGCCGGTTGGATAAGATCGCCTCTGCTCCTGGGGTGGTGACCGCCTGGGCCGGGGACGGATCCCCCCACGCCCGCGTCACCCTGCCGTCCCCGTCTGGAAGGCTGGGCGGCCTATTGTAACATAAATAGGGGCCTGGCGCTATCTACCTATCTACTTTTCTACTTTTGGTAGATCCGGGTATATACAAGTAAGCGTTCCCTGTTTCCTGCGCCGGGGTGGACGACAAACGACCGGCCCGCTGCGTAGCGGGCCGGTCGTGCGGATCGGGTGGGCCTTGCGGTGCTTACCGCCGGGCGGGGGTGGCGCAGTTGGGGAAGAAGGTGTTGGCGACGATTTTGGCCGTTTGCCCCCGCGTGACGCTGTTGTTGGGGCGGAAGTAAGGGCGATTCGTGGGGGCGATGCAGGGTTCCCCAGGCGACCCACACGGATAGCCGCTGATGATCCCCCGGCCCGCGATGCGCTCGATGGGCAGGTAGAAGGTGCTGCCGGGGGTGACATCCGCGAAGGTCTGGCCGGTGGGGGTCGCGATGTACCCGGCGGCGTTGGCGTCGATCTTGGCGAGTTGGCCGCGCGTGACGTTGTTGTTCGGGCGGAAATAGGGCCGGTTGGCCGGGGCGACGCACGGTTCGCCTGCGCCGCCACAGGGGTAGCCGCTGATGATCCCGCGGCCCGCGATCCGTTCGATCCACAGCCAGAAGGTGCCGCTGGGGGGCACATCCTCAAACGTCTGCCCGGTGGGAGTGTCCGTATAGCCTGCGGCGTTGCTGACGATCTTGGAGACCTGGCCGCGCGTGACGTTGTTGTTGGGCCGGTAATATTGGCCGGGGCAGGGTTCGCCCGGCCCGCCGCAGGGATAGCCGCCGACGATGCCTCGGCAGGCCAGGCAGCGGATGTACTCATAGAATGTGCTGCCCGATGGCACATCCGTGAACTGCACCGGACAGGCGGTGACAAGCGGCGTGGCGGTAGCGGTCCCATCGAC
>JBBSEL010000608.1:0-3767 GCA_038239755.1 Chloroflexia bacterium
ACCGTGATCTGCTCGAAGCCCAGGCTAAGGGCGCGGCGGTCACCGGGTGGCGATTCGGGCGGCTCCAGCGAGGACAATGCCAGCCAGTGCTCGCCGGGGGTCAGATCGAGCGGGACGGTGAACGCCTGCGCGGGCGGGGGACCGATGGGCTGCCGGGCGACCTCCTGCCCGTCGAGCCGCACCAGCAGCGTGCGCGGGGTGCTGACGGTGAACCCGGCCAGGCGCAACTGCACCGGGAGGGTGCCCGTCAACGGATTCGTCACCTGCACCTGCGCCCTCTCGCCCAACCAGCGCCAGCGCCGCCCGGCTGCCGCCTCCACCTGATACCAGCCATCGCCCAGGCCCAGGAACGGCCCCGCTTGCGGCTGCGGCGGCACGCGGTAGGCGGTGAGCGCGGCGGTCTGGTAGATCGGGGCGATCTGGTGCCCGGCGAAGATCGCCGCCAAGGCAGCCCCGATCTTGGCCTCTGACCCCCCGTTGGTCAGCGGATGCACAGCCACATAGCGCACACCGTAATAGTCCAGTGCAGCCAGTGCGGTCGTGTCCACCGCGGGGGTGAGAATGTCGGGCGCATCGAGCGGGGGCAGGTCGGGTTGGGTCAGTTGGGCCACGCCGGGGGTGGCGCGTATCCAGGGATAGGGATAGTGCCGGGCGGTGTAGCCGCCGAGGATCGGGTGCCCGTGGACGCTCTGGTCGAACATAGCCGGGGCGGTCCAGGTGGCCTGGGGCAGTTCCAGCACCGCGTCGTGGCTGCCCTCCGCTGCGCCATCGGTGATGATGGTGCTGAAAAATGGGTCCGTGGTGGGGGTAAAGAGCGTGCGCGGGATGCCCAGGAACTCGATGGCGACCAGCACGGTCAACGCCGTGAACATGGCCGCCCGCGCCGCCGGGGACCGCACCAGCCGCGCCAGCGCCACCAGCCCATAGCCCGCCAGCACCGCCACCGCCAGCGAGACGATCAGCACAAAGCGCACGGGTACCCGTGCCGCGCCGATAAACGGCAGCTTGTTTAAGATCAGATAGGGCATCGGGATGTGCGTGTCGGTGCCACCTATGAGCAGGTGCGGCCCCAGCGCCAGCACGGCAAAGACCAGCGCCGCCACCCCCCAGAAGACCGGTCGCGGCAGGCGCGCCGTCCCCTCCCCCGCCGCATCACGCCGCGCTGCCAGCAGCCCTACCACCGCCAGGGCCAACGCCGTCCAGCCCAGCGCGGGGTTGCCGCCGTGGGGGTTGATCACCGGGTCGGTGTAGTGGGCGGGGACGGGCAGGAAGAAGGAATAGAGGTCGGCGGAGTTGGCGATGATCGTTTCCAGTGACGGGAACATGTAGTCGGCCCCGCTGGCACTTTCGCGCAAGAGGGCCAGAATCAGCGGGCTGAGCACCACCCCGGCGATCACCCCGATCCCCGCCGCTCGCGCCACCAGCCACACACTCCAACCCGCCCGCTCCGTTCTGATGGGATATGTCCCATCATCTCCTCGGCGCAGCCAGGCGCTACCCAATTCCCAGGCGACATAGAGGACGATGAACAGGAGGAGCGCGGTGAAGAAGTACCACGTCGAAAGCGCCGAAGCGGCCAGGCTCAACCCCGCCGCCAGAGGCCAGCCCCAGCCCCCCGCCCGGATCCCCAGCGCCTGGTTGCCCAGCCCCCGGATCGTGCAGAGGAGGGTCAGCGGCAGCCAGCCCACGCTGATTTCGACCAGTTGCCCCAGGTCGAACGAGGTGCCGACGATGGGGCAAAAGGCAAACAGCGCCCCCGCCGCGAACGCCGCCGCCCACGGCAGCCGCAGCGTCCGCCCCAGCGCGCACATCGCCGCCGCCGCGAAGATCATCTGCCCCAGGCGCAAGAGGTTGAACGCGGGGAGCAGCCCGATCACCGCCTGCAACGGCAGCGAGAGGAGGCCGTCCAGCGGGTCGAGCACATGGTAGGTGAGCGGCATCCCCGTGGGATAGTTGAGGTAGGTGGTGGTGTAAGGGTTCTGGTGCAGGGTGAACAGCGCCTCGCGCAGCCACCAGAGGTTCCAGATATGGGGGTAGAAGTCGCTGCCCCGCGCCAGCACGGCCTGGTCGGCCAAGTGCCCCGGCAGCGGCCAAGCCCACAGCCCCACCAACCCAACATAGCCCAACACCGCCGCCAGGGGGGCCACCCGGCGGCGCGTCGGCATGTTCGCCTTCTCCATCGGGGCCATTATAGCATAGGCGGGGGTTGGGGCGTGAACCGTGATGCGTGATCCGTGCTCGTCCCTGTTGCTCCTGGCGCGGCGCTATGCTAGAATAAGGCGACGTACCCCATAGATGAATGAACAGATATCCAGATAAAGTTGACACCGGAGAGTTACCATGCAAGATCGTCACGCGCGTTCACGCTGGATGGCCGCCGGAGCACTGGTCGTGAGCCTCTTGTTGCTGAGCGGAGTCGTCCTCAATTTACTCAATACCAGGACAGAACTGCCAAACCCCGTGTTCCGCCCCCGTCCGCCGTTCACGCCGATCAGAGGTGCCATTCCGCATCCGACCGGGAAGCAGGATATCGTCGTTCAATACAATATGGTCGGCTTTATGTACACTGGTCTGATTACGAAGGCGTTCCCTTATTTCACACTTTACGGAGATGGCACCGCCGTTTACAGTAGCCAAACGGGATACCATGAGATCCATCTGGACGCGGCAGCGATGCAGCGGTTGCTCAGTATGATACTCAACGAGAAGCGCTTCTTCGAACTCGATTTCGATCTACAACCGGCGCATGGACTGGGGACAGACCTGGCAACCACTACGGTGCGGGTAGTGGCCGCCGGGCAAGATTACACCGTAGCGGCATACGGATTACGCTTTGCTACGGCTGGTATTGAAACGCCAGAGCGTCAACGTCTCAGTGATGTGGCAGGGGCTATTCGCAACCTGATGATGGATAATGCCCCACTTTATCAACCCGCTGCCGCGATCCTGTATCTCAGCTATGATACAGTGCCGCTGCCGGGTCGCATCACGGCGACCCCTGATCCGGCTGTCCCGGCCTGGCCGGTGCCCGGCGTGCGACTGGCGGATGCCACCAGTACCCACGAAATCCCTACGCCCCATCTACTTCTCACCGGGGCCACTGCCGTTGCAGCCTTGCAGGTTGCGAACCGCTCACACCCGTTTACCCAAGAGGGGCAGCCGTATACCGTGGTCGTGGTGCCGGAATTGCCATAAGCGCCCGGCGTATCACGTTCACGCATCACCTTTCACGCCCGCCCTCCACCAGTCGATTCAACTACTGCAAGCTCGCCCCCGTTGCCCCCAGCGCTAGGCTATGCTAGAATAAAGGCATGGCCGACCTCACCCGCGAACAACGCCGCCGCTTGCTCGATGTGCTCAAACGGATCGCCCTGTTCCAGAGCCAGGAGGGACGGACCCTCTTACTGGCGGATCTGGCGCAGGTCAGCGGTATTGCCCGCTCAGCCACCCTCGAAATCGACCTCTACAACATTGTGGAGGCCGTGGCCCGCTGGGGTACGCTACCCGATGGTACACCAGCCCTGGGGGTGTTATTGGACAATGCGTGTGATGTAGCGGGGAACAGCGAAGTGGGCCGGGAACTGGTCACCCTGCGCCAGGAATTCACCACACCCCCTCCAGCACCACCGCGGCTACAGGCCATGCCCGCCGCGCCGCTGGGTCTCACCCTGGTCGAACGGACGGAACGCTACCGGATGCTGCGGGCGTCGCACACCGCAGGCGACTGGGCGCGGGTGCTGGAGTTAGCAGCGGGCATCGAGCAATAT
>JBBSEL010000609.1:0-3763 GCA_038239755.1 Chloroflexia bacterium
GGACCTGGCCCGGCGGCTCGACGTGCCTGCATTATTGGTGGCCCACTGCGCGGGCGACGATCCCCAGGCGGCGGCGCTGGTCCTGCTGCCGGGCGATGCCGGGCAGGGGCGTGACTGGCCCGACTTGCTGGCGGCGTTGGGCACGCCCACCTTATGTGATCCGGCGCACTTGCCCCCCGATCCGGCGACCTGGCTGGCCTGGACCGAGGCCAACGGCGTGGCCGCGCTCCTCGCCCGCGCCGTGTTGACCCACGGCACCCGCCACGCCGCCCCCGATCTCGACCGGCTCCTCTGGTACGAGCAGCGCACCGCCGTCATCCTGGGCAGCCCGGCCTGGCCCTGGACCACGCAGTATGTCAACCTCGCCACCGCCGGTCGCCGCCCCGTCAGGGATCAGGGGTCAGGGGTCAGGGGTCAGCGCGAGTCCTCAGTTCTCAGTCCTCAGTCCTCAGTCCTCGTCATCGGGTGTGGGAGTTTGGGCAGTTTGGTGGCCCGCGAATTAGCCAGGAGTGGCGCAGTGGGCGATCTGACGCTGCTGGATGGGGATGCTGTCGGGGCGGCGAACCCGGTGCGCCAGTTCTTCCATACCGATCAGGTGGGGCAACCCAAAGCGGTGGCCCTGGCCCGCAATCTGGCCGAGGTGATCGCCCCCGGCGCGGCCTGGGACGAAACAGCGGCGGAGGGCATCCCCGGTCTGACGCTGACCCACGCGGCGGGACAGATCACCGCCCTACCCCACCATGCGACGGTGGATCGGGCCGGGCTGGCGGCCTTCCGGCGGGTGCTGCGGGCCGTGCGGCCCGGCGTGGTCGTGCTGGCGACGGGCAGCCAGGACGATTACCGGCTGGCGCGCGTGCTGCGGACGCTGAACATCCCGCATGTGGTCGGGCGGTGCTACCCTCGCGCCCGCTACTTCGAGGCGATTGTGGTGGACGGGCGGCGGGGGCCGTGTTTCGGCTGCCTGCGCGGGCACCTCTACACCGGCCCGGCCCCGCCACCCACCCCCGAAGAAGCCTTGCGCTATGATCGCCCCCCCGCCCCCGGCGAACTCCAGGCTGAACCGGCGACGGTGGTCGATTCGGGCCGCGCCGCCGACGTGCTGGCCCGCCTCGCCGCCGGGTTGGCCCTTCCCCGCCGCCAGCGCCCCGCCTGGCTGACGGCGATGCTGGCGAGCGAACAGACCTGTTTGATCGGCGGGGTGACAGCCCAATCCGTCATCAACGAACACGGTCCCGCCTGGGCCTACGGCGTGACCCTCCCCGGTCAGGTGGTCGCCTTCGGCCCCGCCCAGGTGCTCGGCGTGGGCACCACCCAGGTCTGCCCCGACTGTGGCCGCCGCCTGGACGTGAAGTACGAGGTTTGAGGTTTGAGGTTTGAGGTTTGAGGTACAAGTTTGAGGTACGAGGTACGAAGTACGAGGTATGAATGAGGCGGGGTGTTGCGCTTCCCCACGCGCCGCATTCATACCCCACCTTTACGGGGTCACGCGCCTGCGGGAAAGTGGGTGTCGGTCAGTTGCTCGGAGACTTCCCAGAGGCGGCGGGCGGTTGCCGGGTCTTTGGCCTGTGCGGGAATGGAGGCGGGCTTGGGCAGGCCGGTCATTTCGGCAAAGCCGTCGGGGCCATAGTAGCCGCCCCCCTGGGCACGCGGGCTGGTGGCGGCGAACAGCGCGGGCAGGCAGCCTTGCGGGATGTCCTGCCAGAGGCCGGGGATCAGCATCGTGGCGTTCATCAGCAGGCCGCGCTCCGAGCGGGCCGTGCCCAGGTTGGGTCCGCTGGTTTGCAGGTTGGTCCGCGTCGCCCCCGGATGCGCCGAGTTGCTGAGGATGCCCCAACCGTACTGCACGCTCCGGCGATTCAGTTCAATGGCAAACAGCAGCGTGGCAAGTTTGGACTGGGCGTAGGCGCGGACCGGCGAATAGCCATGTGCCCACGCCAGATCGTCGAAGCGGATCGCGCCGAGGCGGTTCAGCCCACTGCTCATGCTCATCACCCGCGCCCCACTCGCCTGGCGCAGCAGCGGGAGCAGGTGCGCGGTGAGGGCGAAATGGCCCAGGTAGTTGGCCCCAAATTGCAGTTCAAAGCCGTCAAGAGTGGTTTGGCGGGTCGGCGGGTTCATCACCCCAGCATTGTTGATCAGGATATGGAGCGGACGACCCTGGTCGTTGAGCCGCGCGGCGAACGCGGCGACCGAGTGCAGGTCGGCCAGATCGATCTGTTCCAGCGTGAGCCGGGCATTGGGATTCTCGGCCCGCAGCTTTTTGACCGCCTGCTGGCCCTTCTCCAGGTTCCGCACGGCCAGGATGACTTCCGCCCCGGCAGTGGCGAGCCGCCGGGTGATCCCAAAGCCAATGCCGCTGTTCGCACCCGTGACCACGGCCAGTTTTCCGACCTGATTCGGGATCGCGATATCTTTGATCGTGGGGGTTTGGGTCGTTGTCTGCCTGCTCATGTTGCACTGTCCTTCTAGTTGCTTGATTACTCACTCATTTATGTGGACGGGGAAAAGAGTCTTACGATCCGCCGATCCCGCGCCAGAAGGTTGCTAAGCCGATGGCGCAGTAGTCAACCTCCGCGCCGGGGTTGGAGGCGACAAGGGGTATGGTGGTTACCGAGAGCGCCGCGATGAATTCCACCGGGTAGTCGACCAATTCGTGGCGGGCGATACTTGCCGTCGCCAGGTGTTCTAACTCGGCAAACGGGGCACAGCCGACCGCTATACAAGAGATCGTCTATGTGGTATTCGTCCCTATGCTTTAGCCGTGTGGTGCGCGGTGAGGTGGTGGGGATCGTCGTCAGATGAGCCGCGCGGATCGACATGGACATGGACTTCGGCCAGCTTGGGGAGCTTGTGGAAGAGGGTGTGGCGCACCGCTTCGGTGATGCGGTGGCTGTCGCGGGTGGAGAGGGTTTCGTCCACCGTGATATGGAGTTCGGCCTGGAGCCGGTGCCCCAGCCAGCGCATCCGCACCTCATGAACATCCTCCACGCCGGGGACCCCGCGGGCGGTCTGCTCCGCCGTGTCCACCAGGGCGGGGTCCACCGCGTCCATCAGGCGGTGCCACATCGTCACGGCGGTGTCTTTGAGGATAGCGAGGATAGCGATAGTGATCAGCAGCCCGATCAGCGGGTCGGCCAGCGGAAAGCCCAGAGCGGCCCCGATCACCCCGATCAGCACGGCCAGCGAGGTCAGGCCATCGGCGCGGGCGTGCAGCCCGTCGGCCACCAGGGCGGCACTGCCGATCTCGTTGCCGATGCGGATGCGGAACGCGGCCACCGCCTCGTTGCCGATGAAGCCGCCGATGGCCGCCACGGCCACCCAGCCCAGGTTGGTCAGCGGCTGGGGATTGATCAGCTTCTGGAGCGACTCGTAGGCGGCGACGATCGCGCTGAGGAAGATCATGCCGACGATGACCACCCCGGCCACGTCCTCGGCTCGCCCATAACCATAGGTATAGCGCCGGTTGGCGGGCCGCCGCCCCAAGGCGAAGGCGAGCCACAGCGGTACGGCGGTCAGCGCATCGGCCCCATTATGGATCGTGTCGGCCAGCAGGCCCACGCTGCCGCTGGTCACCGCGACGACCAGTTGCAACGCCGCCGTCAACCCCAACCCGATCAGCGACACTTTCAGCGCCCAGATGCCCCGCTCGCTCGTCTCCAGCGCCGAGTCCATGTTCATCTCGCCGTGGCTGTGCTTGTGCCCGAACGGCAATAGCTCGGTCAGCCAGGCAAACGGCCCTTCGGCGTGGTCATGGTCGTGGGCA
>JBBSEL010000610.1:0-3759 GCA_038239755.1 Chloroflexia bacterium
CGCCGCGCCGCCGCCGACCCCGACGCGATGCTCTATATCGGCACCTATAACAGCGGGGCGGCCAAGATCAGCATCCCCGTCCTCAACCGCGTCCACATGGCGATGATCAGCCCCGGCAACACCTATCCCGGCCTGACCAAGCCCGGTACCGGCACAGCGGGTGAGCCGTGGATCTATTATCCCCTCGGCATCGACACGTATTTCCGCGTGGTGCCCGCCGACGACCTCCAGGGCGCGGCAGCCGCCGCCTACGCCAAGCAGATCGGGGCCAAATCAGTCTACGTGCTGGACGATACGGAGCTATACGGGCACGGGGTCGCGGTCATCTTCGCCCGCTCGGCCCGCGAACTGGGGTTGCAAGTGCTGACCAGGGCCGACGGCACGGCCATCGACTCGGAAAGCATCGATGTCCACGCCAGCGATTACAGCGCGTTGGCCCAAAAGATCGCCGGGCTGCACCCCGATCTGGTCTACTTCGGCGGGATCAGCGATAACCACCCGGCCCTGGTGTTGAGCGCGTTGCGTGGAATCGGCAATTATACCGGGGCGTTCATGGGGGCCGACGGCATCGCTGACGACACGTTCGGCAAGGATGTGCCCGCCGGGGCGGGGGATGTCTATTCAACCCTGGTTGGGCTGCCCGCCAACAAGTTGACCGGGGCGGGGGCCGATTGGTACGCCCGCTACATCGCCCGCTTCCCCACCGACGACAACCGCGACTTCGCCCCGTTCGGCTACGAAGCGGCCCGCGTCGCCCTCAGCGCGATCAACAAGGCCGCCACGAAGGACCGCGAAGCCATCCGCGCCGCCGTCGCCACCATCACCTCGGCGGACCTGGGCAGCGAGACGATCCTGGGCAGCCCCTGGCGCTTCGACGCGAACGGCGACACCTCGCTGGTCACGATCAGCGTGCAAAAGCTGACCGGCACCTGGCAATACCAGGGCGGGATGATCTACGACCCGACGACGAAGCAGTGGTCGTTCAAGCCGCAGTAGGCGAGTTGCGAGTTGTGAGTTGCGAGTTGCGAGTTGCGTGACGAGGGATCAGGGATCAGGGATCAGGAACCAGTGACCAGTGACCAGAACGACGCAATACGCAATACGCAATACGCAATAGAGATCACGCATCACGTTTCACGTTTCACGCCTCACGTCGCCAGCAGTTCAAGGATCAGGAACGTGCCCTGCGCCCGCGCATCGCTGCTCTGGTTCGCCAGGATCGCTTCCGGGTCGCCCATGTAGACGCGGTCACCGGGGTGGAGGGGGTAGGTGGAGTCGGGGCGCAGGGGGCGCATCGTGCCCAGTTGGGGCAACGGCAGGAAGGTGGCCCCTTCGGCGGGTTTGACCAGGGTGTCCCCTTCGACCCCCGCGCAGCCCCGGATCGTGACTTCGCCGGTGGGGGTCAAGCCCAGGAAACACTGGTTGCGATGCACAAGGTATTGCTTCTGGCCCGCAATATCGAGCGGCTGCACCCACTGGCGCAGATCGATATCCACGCCGATGCCCGTCTCGTTATTGGGTCGCCCCACCAGGAACTCGCCCGGCGCGGTCAGGGTGAAGCCCTCAGCCGGGATCGCCTGCCCGTTCTGCACCACGGCGAAATGGGCGCGACCGAGCGTGGGCGGCGGCGCAGGCATAGCGACCGGCGGGTCCCACGGATTGGGCGCAGGCGGAGGGGGAGCCGGAACGGGCGCGGGGGTGTGGCTGACCCCCGCCTGAACATCGGCGGCGGTGATCAGGCGGCCACAGTTCTCGCAATACTTGCCGACTTCTTGCTGATCCGCGCCACAATCGGGACATACAACAAACACGGGCTTCCTCCTTGCCGGGCCTCTTGCCGGGGGTGTCTGTCTCTATCTACGCAAACAGGAGCAACATGTTGCAGAGGTTAGAAGTTAGAAATCAGAAGTCAGAAATCAGAACCGTAGAGGTTGGGCTGACTTCAGGGGTATTATACCCGCATTGTGCGATGCTGTGTACTGCCATTGAAGAAGAAAGCCGCCGATGAGCGATTCCCTCAGCGTGCGCGTCTGGAGCAAGACGGTGCCCAGCCGCAGCCACCCGGAGCGCGACGAAGACCTGGGCTGGTCGGCCACGAACCACCAGGCCCACGCGGTGGTGGACGGCATGGGCGGCAGCCGCCGGGTGGTAGCGGGCCGCGAGATCGGCGGCGAACACGCGGCGCGGACCATCGGAGAGGTGCTGGCGGCGCGGCTGGAGGGCTTGCCCCCCACCGTGCCGGTCGAGACGGCCCGCGATCTGCTGGCGGCGGCGGTGCAGGAGGCCGGGGCGCGCATCTACCGCGACCTGAACGAGAGCGGCCAGATCCCTGCGGGCGAAATCCCCACCGGCAAGACCGCCGAAGATGTGATGGTCGCCGCCGTGATGACCGCCGCCGTGATCTGCGAGGGCGGGCGGCGGGCGGTGATTAGCCAGAACGGCGACACGCGGGGCTACCTCTTTTCGGGCGGCGACCTCATCCTGCTAACCGAGGACCAGGATGCCGTGCAGGCCGACCAGAACCAGGGCATCCTCACCCCCGACCAGGCCGCCACCGTGCAGGAGGCGCTAGACACCTTCGATGGGCACGACCTGGGCAAACTGGGCGCGCTGGCCCGGCGCTATTTTGTGCAGCGTAACCTCGTGTTCGGGCAGATCGGGGACCAACCGGCCCCCGCCCCGCCCGCGCTGTCGGTCATCCAGTTGCGCCCGCATGATGTGCTGCTGCTGTGCAGCGACGGGGTCTATGGCAACCTGACCACCGCCGAAATCACCGACGCACTGAGCCTGCTCGACCCTGCCGCCGGGCTGGTGGACCGCGCCGACGAACGGTCGGGCGGGCGCACCCTGCCCAACCCCCAGGACCTGAGCCAACCCTACAACTACCGTGCCCACCAGGACGATATCACGGCGATCGTGGTGCGGGTGGACTGGTAGCCCATGACCCACCGCCCTTGCACGCATTGGGGTGGCGGTCAAAACAGAAGGAGAATCGAGACGCATGGACGAGCAAACCGGCAGTGCCCGCGAGGTGGCGGCGCTGATTCGCCTGGGCAATCTGTTCCACACTGCCTACGAAAGTGACCGCGATCAGTTCAAGCTGGACCCCACCGACCAGGCCCGCCTGGACCATACGATCCGCGATACGATCCCGCTGGTCGAGGCCAACCCGCCGGGGGCCGAGAACAGCGCCGCCCTGGCGCGGGTGCAGGGCCAGGCCGTCTGGATGTGGGGCCTCCTCTTGCAGCAGGCCAACAGCATCCGCGCTGCGTCGGATGATGCCGCGCTGGAGCAGGTGCTGGGCGACCTGGCCTGGCTGGAAGATGCCGTGCAGACGGGGACGATCAGCCCGGACGGCCTGCTGGACGGGCAGCCGGTGACGCATTGTGCCCGCTGCCATCGCCGCATCCCTGGGCGTGGCAATGCGGTGTGCGCCAGTTGCCAGTTGCTCGGCTACCACATTTGCGATCATTGTGGCGAACAGGTCGCCGGGCCGCACAACCCCTACTGCGACACCTGCGCCGAGGAGATCCTGGGCGGGGGGTGAGCCTGCCCCGGTGCGAGTGATCGGGTTTTTCGAGGGGTGCAACGACCATGCACCCCTCGTGCTTTTGGGTTTGGGCGTTTGAACCACGAACGCACGAAGGGACGAAACGCACGAAGCGAAACGACGAAATGAGCGAAACGGCAGCGCTCGTGGGGTTTTGATAGGTTGAGGAGGGCTACAATGGAGAAGCAGACACAAGGGTTACAGACGCG
>JBBSEL010000611.1:0-3758 GCA_038239755.1 Chloroflexia bacterium
AGGAGGGGCGCAGCTTCATGCGCCTAGGCGAGCCGATCACCGGCCCCAACATCACCATCGTGGACGACGCGCACGACCCACGCAACATGCCGCTGGCCTTCGACTTCGAGGGCGTGCCCAGGCAAACGGTGGAACTGATCAAGAACGGCGTGGCGGCCCAGGTAGTTTACGACAGCTACACCGCCGGGCGCGAACCGGGCAAGCAAAACACCGGCCACGCCCTCCCCGCCCCCAACACCTACGGCCCGCTGCCGCTCAACCTGCGCCTGGAGCCGGGCACCACCCCCAAGGCCGACCTGGCGAAAGACATCGAGCGCGGCCTGTGGATCACCCGGCTGCATTATGTCAATGTCGTCCACCCGGTGCAGACGATCCTGACCGGCATGACCCGCGACGGCACATTCCTGATCGAAAACGGCGAGGTCAAAGGCCCGGTGCGGAACCTGCGCTTCACCCAGAGTGTGCTGGAAGCGTTCAAGAACGCCGAACTAAGTGACACCCTCAAGCTGCAACGCGGCTTCGTCGGCGGCACCCTGGTCCCCGCCGCCCGCTTGCGCGGCTTCAATTTCAGCAGCGTCACCGAATTCTAACAGGAACCGCAACGCCGGGCACGCTCCATCAGACCGGGGCGCGCCCGGCGTCTGCATGGGTGAACCAGACGGATGGGCGGTGCCATCCATGCCTTATTGTTGAGTTCGGCGGGTGTCAAAATGAACGTCCGGTTAAATTGATATGTTTTTGTAATGTTCGCCACGTAACTATCACCTACGTTTCGTAGTAGAATAGAGGCGGGATAGTAGATTTTTGTCCAGACCGGAGCAGGCGTAGCCAGGGTGTCGCCTGAGCAGTACTTAAATTTGAAGGAGACACAGTCGCATGGGTGCCAGGGATGGAGCATTGAAGTTCAAGTTTAACCCGTATCAGGCCGGGCTGACCAAAGTCCTCGGCCCACTGGAGTCCGAGATCATGCAGGTGGTCTGGCTCCTGAACGAGGCGACCGTAGCCGACGTGCATCGCGAGATGCAAAATCGCCAACCGGCCCGCCGGGACATCGCCTATACCACGGTGATGACCACGATGAGCCGGCTCGCGGAAAAGAATGTGCTGCACCGCGAGAAGCCGCCCGGCCAGGTCAGCTTCCGCTATTCCCCGGCGCTCGGCCAGGAAGAGTTCGTCAACATGGTGGTCAAGAACGTGATGGACAGCCTGATCACCGAGTATGGCGACCCGGTCTTCCGCTATTTTGTCGCCTACGCCGCCGAAGCCAACCCTGAACAACGGGCGGTTCTGGCCCGCACCCTGGCCGAACACCCAGAATAACGACCCCCCTCCCCCTGGCCTTGCCCGCCACCTCCGCGCCGATGAGTCAACTCATCGGCGTTTTGCTTGCCGGGAAGGTTTGCGCGGCGCAAAGGTTGTGCTATAATAGAGCCAATTACAGCGCTCGGGCCGAGGGGATTCGGCATACCTGTCGCGGTGGCCCCAAGCGTGGGGACAGGCACCGGTGCGCATTCCGAAGGAGAGGCGCCCATGCTGAACTATTCAGGGACAGGCCGGATGGACTACGAGGACGTACTCCGTGCCATCGGCCACTTCATTGATGAGCATAACTTCAAGGAAGTGTGTATCATCGAACTCGAAGAAGGGATCCTGGTACGCGGGCTGGTCTACACCGCCAACCGCACCGGCTACCGCACCATCAGCGAAGCCTACTTGTTCACCAACGAAGATATCGATCATATCCTGGAAGAAGCGTACCAACGCCGGGGCCGCACCGCCAAAACGCCAGGGGCCGCTGCCCCCAGCCCGGCCCCCCAGCCGCGCAAGGGGCTGTTTGGGTCCGGCGGGCGCTAGGGCCAGGGCGCGCCGCCCGCGTTCCAGAGGGTGCCGGACGGTTGGGCCGGGCTTCGGGGAGGGCGGCGCGTGGGATCATCTCTATTCCGCATGGGCGGGCCGAAAGCAACCGATGACCAAGATCAGCCTGCCGTAATCCGGCGGTCTCATTACTCTTCTGCATGAGAAGCTAGTGGCTGGGAGGCGGCAGTCCAGCCCTAGCTTCTCGACGTGTAAGGCACAGGTGAATGAAAAAAGTTATTGTCGGCCTCGTCGTCAGCGTGATCTGCCTGGGCCTGGTGCTGTGGAACGTGGATTGGATGGAGGTCTGGCAGCATCTGGGACAGGTGGACCTGCCGCTGATGGGCCTGGCGATGGTGGGGATGCTGGCCGCCTACTTCCTGATGTCCTGGCGCTGGCAACAACTGCTCGACCCCCTGGTGCCGCGCGCCCATCTGCATGTGCCGAGCCTGTTCGGGGCGATGATGACCGGCTACCTGTTCAACACCTTCTTCCCGGCCCGCGCGGGCGACTTGATGCGCGCCCACCTGCTCAGCCGCCGCACCGGCCTGAGCAAGACGACGATCCTGGCGACGGTGGTCATCGAGAAGCTGTTCGACGGGTTGGCCTTGCTGGTCTTGTTGGTGCTGGGGTTGCTAGGGCTGCCGCTCAGCGGGGCCTCGGAGCAGGTCGGCGGGGCGGCGATTGTGGTGCTGATCGGCGCGTTGGGCGGGCTGGTCCTGTTCAAGTGGCAGGCCGACCGCGCCGTCGGCTTCACCGAGTGGGTCACCGGCTATCTGCCCGTCCCTGCCCGACTAAAGCAAGTGGGGGTGCAACTGGTGCGCCGCTTTGCCGAGGGCTTGCAGGTCTTCGAGCAGCCGGGGCCACTGATCCGGGCGGCGCTGATTTCGCTGGCCGTCTGGCTGGTGGTGGCGGGGATGTTCTGGGCCGCGCTAGCCTCGTTCCACATGCCGCCCAACAGCACCACCCTCAGCGCCGTCCTCTTCCTCACCGCGCTGGTCAACCTGGGGCTGCTGGTGCCGGCCATGCCCGGCAACGTCGGCACCTACGAGGGCTTGATTATCTGGAGCCTGCTGCTGATCGCCCCGGCGCTGAATAAAGACCTGCGCGTCGCCTTCGCCCTCCTCTTCCACGTCAGCCAGCTTGTCACCACCCTGGTTGTCGGCGGCGCGGCCTTCTGGACCCAGCACATCTCCCTGCGCGAGGTGCAGGAGGGCGAACGCGAGGCGATCACTGCCTCCCCCGACCTCACCCCGCGCCCCGCCGACGGGGAACTGGGCATCGAGCGGCTGTGAGGCGGAAAGTTGGAGATACCGTATAATTCTTTGGAGAAAGGAGATGAGCCATGGTGACGAATCACATAATTTTAACGGATGAGCAACAGGCAGAATTGCAGGTAATTGCTCAACGTACCGGCAAGAGCGAAGATGAATTAGTCCGCGCAGCAGTGGAGCAACTGATCAGCCAGTTTCGCTTGGATGCGCGCCGCGCCATGCTCCAACAAGCCCGTGGGATGTGGCAAGATCGCACGGATCTTCCCGATTTCGCGGCGCTCAGAAGCGAGTTTGATCGGTTTACTCCTTGAGAGGCTAGTGTCATGGTCGAACAACTCCTCATGGACACTGACGTTCTAATTGATTATTTGCGTGGACGTGTAGAGGCTGTAGATTATTTAGAACATTTAGCAGCCCTTTTTATAGTTTCTGCGGCTACCGTCGCGGAATTATACGCGGGGGTGCGTGATGGTGCAGAACGCAACAAGCTCGATACATTTATCGGAGCATTTGAGGTTGTGCCCGTTGATGCAGAAACCGCGCATAAGGGTGGTTTGTATAGACGAGATTATGGAAAGAGCCATTCCACGGGTTGGGTTGATGGTTTGGTAGCAGCAACGACGGAGCTAC
>JBBSEL010000612.1:0-3749 GCA_038239755.1 Chloroflexia bacterium
CTCACAACTCACAACTCGCAACTCGCAACTCGCAACTCACAACTCGCTGCTCGCCTACTCGTACTGCAACGCCTCGACAATGCGCAGGCGGGCGGCTTGCCGGGCGGGCACCAGGCTCGCCAGCACGGCCAGGATGAGCGCAGCGGCGACGACCAGGAGCAACCCGGCCAGCGGGAAGCTGTAGGTGATGGTGCTGCCGAAGCTGCCCGCCGTCAGCGTCGTGAAGCCGTAGCCCAGCGCCAGCCCGGCCAGGATCCCCAGCGCGGCCCCGGTCGTACTCAGCAGCACCGACTCGGCCAGTACCAGCCGCCGTATCTGCTGCCGCGTGGTCCCTATGGCCCGCAGCACCCCGATCTCGCGGGTGCGCTCCAGGATGTTGATCGCCAGCGTGTTGATCATGCCCAGCAGCGCGGGGATGGAGAACACGACCAGGATGGCATACAGGGCGAGGAAAACCTGGTCAAACGTCTTGTGCTGGTCGGCCCGCCAGTCCGCCCCCCAGGTCATACTGACCTGCGGATAGCTTTGCAGCAGGGTCGTCACGGCGGCTTTCACCGCGTCGCGGGACGCGCCGGGGGCCAGGTTCGCCATCACCAGCACATCTTCGCTGCGGTGGAAGTCGGTCGCCAGGTTCTGCTGCGAGATATAGAGCGTGTTGACTTTTGCCGCCAGGTAGTCGGTCGCTATGCCCGCCAGCCGGTAGTCCTTCACGCCATCCGGCGTTTGCACATGGAGCGTGTCTCCGATCTTCAACCGGTTGGCACCGGCATAGATCGGATTGGCGATGGCGGCGCGCTCGCTGCTCAGGGCAGCATAAGCCCCCTCCTCTCCCTGATCAAAGACCAGCGCCGACACCTTGGGATAGTTGACCGGGTCGATGCCCAGCACCTGGATCGTCACCCCGTTGACCTGGGCACCGGCGTAGCGCAGGCTGGCGGCGGTGGCAATGCCGGGGACGGCGGCCAGCTTTTGCTCGAACTCCGGCCCCACTCCCACTTCGTTATTCCACAACGCAATCGCCGGGGGCAGGATCAAGATGTCCGCTCCATAGCTGCGGTCTACATAGGTGAGAAACGTGGCCGAGATGGACGAGAGCACCCCGCTCATAGCGATCACAATCGCCAGGGCAATCATCAGGGCCGAGGCCGTCACAGCGGCGCGCCCCGGCTGGCGGGCGAGATTACCCGCCGCCATCGTGCCTTCGCTGGCGAAGAACGGGCGCAAGAGCACTTCCCCCCACCGTGCCAGGGGATGAACAAACGCCGGGGCCAGCATGATCAGCCCGACCAGGGCCAGGATCGAGCCTAACCCGGCCAGCGCGGCATTGCCCGTCACCAACCCTAGCACCGCCAGCACCAGCAGCGCCAGCCCAATCAACGTGCCCCTGCTCACCCGGCCCCCGGTCGGCGCGGGCGGCATCGGGCGCAACGCCTCCAGTACGGGGATGCGGCTGGCCCCGCGCGCCGGAACCAGCCCGGCCAGGAGGGTCACCCCGATACCCAGCACCACCGCCAGGGCCAGCGTGCCGGGCGTAATGACCAGCGTCCCCAGCCGCACCCGCAGGTATTGCTCGGTGATCCCCCCGACCAGCCCGACGATCCCGACGGCGAAAAGGTAGCCGAGCAGCAGCCCCACTGCCGTGCCGATCAGCCCCTGCCAGAGCGACTCGGCCACGATCAGGCCGATAATCGTCCGCCGGGTCGCCCCCACCGCGCGCAACATGCCGATGTCGTGCCGCCGCTCAACGACGATGGTACGGAAGGTGTTAAAGATCAGGAACCCGCCCATGAACAGGGCCATCACGCCGAAGAAGTTCAGGGCCACCAGAGCGATCTGGAGAGTGGCAAGCGCATCGGTCCCCGACGCGCCACCCCCGACCTGGTAAGCCGTTCCCAGTTGCTGCTCCAGTGTGGTCTTGACCGTGTCGGAGTTCCCGCCCGCCCCCAGCGCCACGTCAATCGTGGTGATCCGGTCGGGCAGGTTGAACAGCGTTTGCAGGGTGGCGAGCGGCACAATAGCTTCCCCGCTCCCCTGCGTGGTCAGCAGACCGACCACGGTCAGGTTGGTCAGGCCCTGCGGCGTCGGCAATTGCAGCATGTCGCCGACCTTCAGCTTCAGGAACTGGGCCAGGGTCGGGGCCAGGACCACCGAGTTGGTGTCGCCCGCCTGCAAAAACCGCCCCTCGCCCACCGGGTAAGGTCGCACGTTCAAGGCCTGCTCCGGGTCCAGCCCGATCATTTCGAGCGGGGTGGAGAGGGTCGTCGCGCCCGGCAGCGTGTTCGCCGTCCGCTGGAGAGACGGCGACACCGCCACCACCCCCGACACCGCCCGCACGGTATCCAGCGTCGTACTGCTGAAAGCGTCGCCGGTCTTGCTCGTGATGGTCAGATCGGCCTGCCCCGTCGCCCCCAGGATATTGCCCTGGAGCGCCGACAGCATCGTTGGCAACAAAATATTCACCCCGAAAACCACCGCCACGCCAAAGACAACCGCCAGGGTGGTCAATGTCGTGCGCAACCGTCGGCCCAGCAAATAGCGCAGGGGCAGCGTAAAGAACAGGTTCATGGGAGAAACTCCTCGTGCGCTCACCAGCAAATCGGTGACCACCGCGTTAATGGCTGATCAATTCCATCTTCTGCCGTACATCGTCTTCCGTGCGCAGCTTGCGGCTGAGCGATGTGTCATCCACCACCGTGCCGTCTTTGAGGAAGATGATCCGGTCGGCATAGGCGGCCATCCGCGCATCATGAGTGACCATGACCACGGTGCGGCCCCACTCGTCCACCGCCTTGCGCAAGAGGCGCAGCATATCATCGGCGGCCCGCGAGTCGAGGTTGCCGGTCGGTTCGTCGGCCAGCACCAGCGGCGGCTCGGTGACCAGAGCGCGGGCCAGCGCCACCCGTTGCTGCTGCCCGCCCGATAGCTGGGTGGGCCGGTGGGCCAGCCGGTCGCTCAGGCCCACCCGGTCCAGCCATTCGCGGGCCTTCGCCTCTGCCTCTTTCTGCTTGCCGTCCAGCACCAGCGGCAGGGTCACATTCTCCAGCACCGACAGGACCGGGATCAGGTTGAAAAACTGGAAGACAAACCCGATCCGCTGGCGACGCAGGATCGTCAGCGTCGTGTCGTTCAGCTTCGACAGGTCGGTGCCGTCGAGCAGCACCCGGCCCGCCGACGGGGTGTCCAGCCCGCCCAGCAGGTGCATCAGGGTCGATTTGCCGCACCCGCTCGGCCCCATGATCGCCACGAATTCGCCGGGTGCGATGCTGATGTTCACATGGTCCAGCGCCGTCACCGCCGCCGACCCGCTGCCATAGACCTTGGTCAGATCTTCTGCTTGCAACAGAGCCATAGGAATTCTCCTCAACTAACCGATCTAAAAAATTTAAACGATCAACGATCCGTGGGCGCATCGGGCGGGGTCGCTTTGGGGGGTCGCCCGCGCCGCCGGGGCACCGGCAGGGGGATCGGCTGCTCGCGGATCTCGTCCAGGCGCGCCTCGATCATGTCGAGCCAGCGCATTTCCGCGTCGGTATGCATGATCGCGCTGTCTATCAGGAGGATGCGGGCCAATTCTAGGCGAGGGTTGGCCGCCTCCCGGCGGGTAATCAGGTCGTGCAACTCTTGCAACAACTCCCGCCGCTGTACCTGCAACACCCGGTGGGGGTTGCCTGCGTGGGTCACAATCGCCATCATCAGCTTCAGATAAAACTCGTCGCGCAGGCGGTAATCGCGGGGCACCGGCGCGCTGA
>JBBSEL010000613.1:0-3741 GCA_038239755.1 Chloroflexia bacterium
AATATGAGCGGCTGTGGCTGGCGCGGAACCGGTGCGGCGGGCTGCTGGATAGCGTCACCGGCCTGCACCAGGCCCGCGCCGACTATAAAGCAGGGTAGAGGACCGGAGCACGATTCCCCCCGCCGCACGGCGGGGGGGAATGGATCGGTTCAGCCCCGGTCTCACCTCATTTCAGCCATAACGGTTCGGGCACGGTGAAACCCAGGTCGCCCTGCCAGCTATTGCGGGCGGCGACCTCGTGGACCGGGGTCCGTGGCGCGACCCCCCACTTGCCGGTAGGGTAGCCCAGCGTGACCACCCCGTGCTGGTACCAGCCCGCGTCCTTGGGCACCCCGAGGATGTCACACACCTCGTTCGCAAAATAACTTTGCAGCACCCCGGTCAGGGTCCCGCCGATCCCTTCGGCGCGGGCGGCCAGCAGCGCGTTCTGGAGCGCAGGGTAGATCCCGCTGCCCTCTGGGGTGCGCCCGAAGCCGATCAGCAGTAACGGGACTTCGGCAAAATGATTCACCAGATGAATGCCTGAGCGCATCATCCGCCCCATCTGGGTGTCGGCGTTCATCTGCTCGGCAAGGGCTTCGAGCGGCGCGCCGATCAGGGGTAAACCCAACATTTCTGCGTTTTACCGCAAAGTAGCTCATTTGATTGCTTTTATAAGCTGTAATTGCACAGGGCAGCATAAGCGGAATTATCCCAACACCCGCGCCGCCCCAATATGTAATCAGGGCTTATGATAACCATAAAATCTGTTAGTTTGCGGTAAAACGCAGGAATGTTGGGTTTAGGCCTCATTGGGCTTGGTACTTCATCACAAAAGCCGGATACCGATCGCCCACGATCGCGCCGGGGGCGAAGACCCGATCCAGGGCATCTCGTTCCTGGGGCGTGAAGCGGATCTCGATGGCCGCGAGGTATTCCGGCAGGCGCGTGGGGCTCGTCATGCCGATCTGCGGCACCAGGTCGTCACTGCACGTCAGCAGCCACGCCAGTGCCAACTGCGCGGGCGCATAGCCCTTCTCAACGGCCATCTGCTTCAAGAACTCGATAACTTCGAGGTTGTGTTTCAGGTTGTTGCCCTGCATGCGCGGCGGTGCCAGGTGGCCGGTTCGCTCCGTCGTCACCGATCCCGTCAGCAGGCCGTCTGCAAACACCCGGTAGGGCACGATACCGATGCCAAGCTCCCGCGCGGTGGGCAGGATCTCCTTCTCGCTAAACCGGCAGGCCAGGGAATACTCGATCTCTAGCGCGGTCACCGGATGGACCGCATGCGCACGCCGCAGGTGGTCGACACCGACCTCCGATACGCCCAGATAGCGCACCTTGCCTTCCTGGATCAGATCCTTGATCGCGCCGATCGTCTCTTCATAGGGCACATCTGGGTCGGGACGCCCCGGCTGATACAGATCGATCACGTCCACCCCCAACCGCTGTAGGGAGTACGTCGCAAAGTTCTTGACTGACGTAGGCCGACCATCGATCCCCAGGAAGGTGTCCGACGGCGAGCGCATCATCCCGCACTTCACGCTGAGAAAGACCTGGTCGCGCCGACCTTTAATAGCGCGGCCGATCAGGGTCTCGCTGTCGCCCATGCCGTAGAAGTCGGCGGTCACCAGACAGTTGATCCCTGCACCCACAGCCGCCTGGACCGTGGCGATACCCTGTTCCGTCGCGCCGGGCCGCTTCATCGTCAGGCCACCGCAGCCGAGCGCCAGTTCCGAGACCATGGGGCCATTTTCACCCAGTTGCTTCATCCTCATTGTTTTTCTCCTTTGCGATGTGGCGCTTGAGCAGCAGCCCCGCGCCCAATCCTCGCAACAAGGTAGCCAGGCCGCGATGGCGGGGAGGGCGACGGTGCCGGCCAGGCGAAAGCGGGCTTCGAGGTGTAAGCAGCGGCGCGTTTGACGGGCAGGCCGGAGGTGGCGACGGCCGCCTGCCCGGAGTGCCCGGCGGCGCGCGCGGCCAAATACTGCTGACGAGCGGTAGCCAAGTCGGCGGGTTGCATGGGCCACCTCCTTCTATATAGCAGAGTGTCGAGCGGGCACCGGTGTTGCTACCCCAATGTAATACAATGAGGGGTCCATTTCCAGATGCGACTGACCTTGCGGGAAGCGCAAGACCCTGGTAGGGGCGATAGCTCCCATCGCTATGCCGCAACTCATCGGCCACCGCGCAGCAGAGAATCGTCCCCTTCCACTCCACAGCGATCAACGCTTCGCTGAGGGGCGAGGGCCGCACCCGGACTGCTACGTGCGGAAAGTAGTGTAACACATCCTGGTCGGAGTCCCGATAGAGCCCGCCCTGCCATGCTACCGTCCCCTCCGGGCTGATCTACGCCGGATAGGCCGGGAGCAGTTGCCGCAGGCCCAGGCCATGCTGGAGGGGATCACGATCCCTCACGCGGTGCCACCCCACTTGGCGAGGATAACCGTTGGCGCGTTAGCTGTCAAGTCGCGCCTGACAGACTACGAGACCGACGGGGTGATGAGCTCGTTGGTGACCCAGCGTGCGATGTTTTCGGGATAGGGAGCGGGCAATCCTAGGACGATGTGCTGGAAACCGGCATTGCGGGCTTCCGCGATCGCGGCGCGGGTATTGCTAGGCTGGTCGTAGGAGACCGGCAGGAAGATCGAGCGAGTGATTGCGGCCGGGTCGCGCCCGATCTCGGCGCAGAAGCGGTCCAGGAGCGCGCTGCGCTGAATGGCGTCCGCGATGTCGCCGCCGGGAATGTTCCACAGGTCGGCCTGCGCGGCGACCACCCGTAGCGTCGCGCTAGAGCGGCCACCGATCAGGATCGGCGGATACGGGCGTTGAACGGGCTTGGGTTTGCAGAACGCTCCGGTAAGGTGGAGGTAGGTGCCGTCGAAGTCGAACGGTTCGGCCTCGGTCCACAACCGCCGGATGACCGTGCATGCTTCGGCAAGGCTCCCGACCGCGTAGGCGGCGTCATGGAAGGGCAGACCGTGGGCCGCGTACTCCCGCCGGGCCACCGGGTGGCTGGGGCGGGAGCCAGCGCCGATGCCAAAGTCGAGCCGCCCCCCGGAGACGATATCGACGGTCGCCGCGATTTTGGCTAGCATGGCGGGTGGGCGGAAGCGGTTGCTGGTCACGAGCAGCCCGAGGCGCAGTCGTTCGGTTTGGGCGGCGAGGGCGGCAAGCAAGGTCCAGCCTTCGAAGATCGGTCCGTTCGGGTCGCCCCCGATCGGCAGGAGGTGATCGAACAGCCACGCATGGGCGATCTCGGGGATCGTGTCCGCCTCGCGCCAGACCCGCAGAATGTCGTGATAACTGACCTGCGAGGGGGCCGTCATGATCCCGAAGCGTGGTCCGCTTGGGTGCGTACTACGGGCTACACTCGTAATCGCCATGTCTGATGCGTTCATAGAAAGAGCTTCCTTCCCGCGATTTCGAGGTTGATGTGGTCGGCGTTGATGCAGCGCAGGCGGGTGTCCAACTTGGTGACGAGCCAGCGCCGCGCGCCGACCTGATGGTGGCGCGCGTCCCCCATCGGGCTGTACACCTTCGTGGACAGAACGAGGTCGTCGCGACGGTCGGCAATGGCTTTGCCAACCATCTCTGCGGCCTCGCCCCCGCTATACCAGTCGGCGGTGTCGAGGAGGGTAATCCCGGCATCAACGCTGGTGGTGACCTCGTCCTAGGTGGTGCCTCCGCGGTTGCCGAAGGTCATCGCGCCGCGAGCTGACCGACACACCAATGAGGCCCAGGGTGCGGTATTGCATGCCC
>JBBSEL010000614.1:0-3735 GCA_038239755.1 Chloroflexia bacterium
CCCGACCATCCACGGGCGGAGCCGTGTCCTACAGACGATGTGGGCGGCTGATCGAATTTACAGCCCACATCGTCTATTATACGGCCCTGGTGCAGCAAAATCACGGCCTTCTGTGTCGGCGGCAAAACCGCGCCGCCCCGGCGAACACGCGCGTTCACCGGGGCGGCAGGGGGATCAGGGGCCGGGTGAGGCTACAGCGACAACGGCACCAGCACGTCTCCGGCGGGGGGCAGCGCCGCATACGCCGCCAGGGCGCGCAGGTCGCTGAGGACCGGGATCGCGTGCGCCACGGCCCAGCGCAGGATCGCCTGGGGCGGATCGTGGCGCGTGTCGAGCAGGCAGACCACTAGAGTCGGGTGGGCGGCCTCGGCCTCGGCCACACAGTCAGCCGCCACCCGCTGCACGGTAAACCCGGCCTGCTCCAAGAGACAGGTTGCCGCCGCCCCCTGCGCGGCCACACCGGGCGCGGCCCACAGCAGCACCGGGCCGGGTGGGGCGATCAGCGGCACCCCCGCGCCCAGCAGCGCCTTGGCGTAGGCGGCGGGGAATGTATGGGCCAGGCCCATCGACTCGCCGGTGCTTTGCATCTCGGCGCGCAGGAGCGGGATCAGGTCGGGCAGCTTGCGGAACGGCAAGACAGGGCCTTTCACCGCCACCCGGTCGCTGCGCCGGGTGGTGGGCAGGGCGCGGAGCCGCGCCCCCAGCAGGATCTGGGTCGCCAGCCGGGCCAGGGGCACCCCGGTGGCCTTGCTGGCGAACGGCACGGTGCGGCTGGCGCGGGCGTTCACCTCCAGCAAGTAGAGCGTGCCCTCGTAGATGGCATACTGCACATTCATCAGCCCGCGGATGCCCAGTTCGTGGGCCAGCGCCGCCGTCGCCTCTTCGGCAGCCGCGACCATCGCCGGGGCCAACGTATGCGGCGGGTAGACGCAGGCGCTGTCGCCGGAGTGGATACCCGCGTATTCGACCTGCTCCATGACCACGCACAATGTCTCGGTGCCGTCGCTGACCGCGTCCACGTCCAGTTCAACGGCCCCTTCCAGAAAGCGGTCGATCAGCACCGGGTGGCGGCGCAGGTCGGCGTGGAGCGCAGCGAAATAGTCGCCCAACTCGTCCGCCGTATGCACGATCCGCATCCCTCGCCCGCCCAGCACGTAGGAGGGCCGCACCAACGCGGGGTAGCCCACCTCGGCGGCGACGGCGCGGGCTTCGTCCACCGTGTGCGCGGTGCCCCAGGGGGGCATCTGCACGCCCAGCCGCCGGGCCAGCGCGCCGGTCTGCCGCCGGTCCTCGGCCATCGCAATCGCTTCCGGTGCGGTGCCCAGGATCGGCACCCCGGCCTGGGCCAGCGGCGCAACCAGGTTGAGCGCGGTCTGCCCCCCGAATTGCGGGATCACCCCTAGCAGCCCCTCGCCCTCGTGCTCGATGATGTTCAGCACGTCTTCCAGGTTCAACGGCTCGAAGTAGAGCCGGTCGCTGATGTTGTAGTCGGTGCTGACCGTCTCCGGGTTGTTGTTGATCATGATCGCGCCGATCCCGGCTTCGCGCAGGGTGCGCACGGCATGGACCGCCGAATAGTCGAACTCGATGCCCTGGCCGATGCGGATCGGCCCGCCGCCGAGGATGATCGCCTTGGGGCCGGGCAGCGGCGGCGCTTCGTCCTCACCGCCATAGGTGGAGTAAAAATAGGGCGTGCTCGCCTCGAATTCGCCCGCGCAGGTGTCCACCATCTTATAGACGGGCCGGATCCCCGCCGCCTGCCGGGCCGCCCGCACCGTCGCGCCGGGGAGCGTGCTCGTCACCCCGGTTAGAGCCTCTAGTTGGGCATCGCCAAACCCTAGCTGCTTGGCTTCGGCCAGCGCATGGGGATCGGTCCAATCAATGCATGGGGCGGCCTGGGCAATCTTGGCGAGGCGGGCCAGGAACCAGGGATGGATGCCGGTCAGCGCCGCGATCTGCGCCGACGACCAGCCGCGCGTCAGGGCGGTGTAGAGGGCCTGGAGCCGACGGTGGGTGGGGCGGGTCAGGGCATCGCGCAGCGCGGCATCGTCCAGCGAGGGGTCGGGCTGGAGCCAGGGCACGCCGTCGTCCAGGCTACGCAGGGCCTTGTGCAGCGCGGCCTCGAAGGTGCGCCCGATCGCCATCACCTCGCCGGTGCTTTTCATGCCCACGCCCAGGTGCGGGTCCACGTTGGGGAACTTGTCGAACGGCCAGCGCGGCACCTTCACCACCACATAGTCGAGGGCCGGTTCAAAGGCGGCGCTGGCCCCGGTGATGGCGTTGCGGAGTTCGGCCAGGGTGTAGCCCAGCGCGATCTTGGCCGCGACGCGGGCGATGGGGTAGCCGGTCGCCTTTGAGGCCAGCGCCGACGAGCGCGACAGACGCGGGTTGACCTCGATCACTGCCACCTCGCCGGTCTCTTGATTCAGTGCGAACTGGCAGTTGCAACCGCCCTGCACGCCCAGCGCCCGCACGATGGTCAGCGCAGCGGTACGGAGCCGCTGCACATCGCCGTTCGATAGCGTCTGCGTGGGCGCGACGACGATGGACTCGCCCGTGTGGACGCCCATTGGGTCCAGGTTCTCCATGTTGCAGATCTGGATCGCGTTGTCGGCCCCATCGCGGACCACCTCAACCTCGATCTCGGCCCAGCCCAGCACGCTCTTTTCCAGCAAGACCTGGCGGACCGGGCTGAGCCGCAGCCCCTCCTCCATCCGGGCGCGCAATTCGGCCATATCAAAGGCCACGCCGCTGCCGGTGCCGCCCAGGGTGAAGGCGGCGCGCAAGACCAGCGGGAAGCCGGTCCCCTCGGCGAACGCTTCAGCGGCGGCAACCGACGTGACCGCCGCGTGGGGCAAGACCGGCTGGCCGATCTGTTCCAGCAGAGTGGCGAAGGCCAGGCGGTCCTCGGCGGCCTGGATCGCGGACAGCGGCGTGCCCAGCAGCCGCACCCCGTAGCGGGCCAGCACCCCGGCCTCGTCCAACGCCACGGCCAGATTGAGCGCGGTTTGCCCGCCCATCCCGGCGATCAGCCCGTCGGGCCGCTCCCGCGCGATGATCGCTTCTAGCGTCGGCACGGTCAGCGGCTCGATGTAGACCACGGTCGCCATGTCGGGGTCGGTCTGGATGGTGGCCGGGTTCGAGTTGACCAGGATCGTCTCGATCCCCTCTTCGCGCACAGCCAGGCAGGCCTGAGTCCCGGCATAGTCGAATTCGGCGGCCTGCCCGATCTGGATCGGCCCCGACCCGATGATCAACACCCGGCGGATGGTCGGGTCAAGCGGCACAGCGCACCTCCGCCCGGCTTAAAAAACGGTCGAAAAGATGATCGCTGTCGCCGGGGCCGGGGTGGGCTTCGGGGTGCCACTGCACGCTCCAGACCGGTAGGTGCCGGTGGGACAGCCCCTCGACGGTGCCGTCGTTCAGGTTGGTATGCGTCACCTCGATGTCGGCGGATAGGGAGGCGGCATCTACGCTGTAGCCGTGGTTCTGGGTGGTGATCAGCACTCGCCCGCTGCCGTGTTCCAGCACCGGCTGGTTGATGCCGCGGTGCCCGTAGGCCATCTTGTAGGTCTGCCCGCCCAACGCCTGCGCCAGCACTTGATGGCCCAGGCAGATGCCCATGATCGGCAGGTCGCCCACCCCGATCAACGTGCGGATCGTGTCCACTGCGTACCCCAGGTTGCCGGGGTCGCCGGGGCCGTTCGACAGCAGCACGCCATCGGGTTGGAGCGA
>JBBSEL010000615.1:0-3734 GCA_038239755.1 Chloroflexia bacterium
CGCTCCCGTCGCGCCCCGCCCGACCGCCGCGCCCGAGCCGGACGGAATCCCCGATTCTGTTTTGATCAAAATGCGGAGCGAGCACGGGGTGCTTGCTCCGCAGCGCTCCCTCTTTCCCCATTCCGTTGTTGGCCACTGCATCGCGATTCTGGAGCGGAGGAACGCGGTGGGGCGGTGTCAGTCGTCCAGGCCGTGGTCGAAGCTTTCTTGGTGGCCCTAGACCCGGCGGGATTGGACATGTTCAAGGAGGTGCTGGCGGGGTGGCAGCAGGAGGCGGCGCGGAAATTGGACGAAGTTCAGGCGATCGGGGATGGGTTCATGCCCTTGGCGGTATGATCGGCAGTCCAGGGGAAAAGAAGGCGGTGCTGAGTTCAGCACCACCTTTGTGTCACCCAATATTAGGGTCTGTTCTCAAACCCGGTATAGTACGCTCAATCGCATCCGGCGTCCGCATATCGTGCTTGCGGCGTCGGCGCGAAGCGCTGGTTGGGCCGTGCCGACACGCCGTCCCGCCCGTCAGCCGTCGAACACCGACCAGCAGATCTCGTTGCGCAACCGCTGATCCTCCAGGACGAGTTCGCGAATCGCCTCGGGGAGCTGTTCGCGCTGCCAACGGCACTCCAGCCGGCCCGCGCTCTCCCCCGCGCCTCCGGGGGCGGCCGCCCGCGCGGCCTTGATCGCGTAGGCCGCCGCACCGAGCTCGTGTGCGGCGACATGCGCCACCACTGCCGCCTGGCCGGCCGCATAGGCGGCGTGCCGCGCGGCTCCGCTCAGCGCGCTTGCCGCCGCGTTGGCCACGCCCGCCGCCGCGCGGGCCTGCGACATCTTGATCTCGCCGCGCGCCCAGGCCCGCGTCTGCTCGATCGCCTGGCGGGGCCGCAGGTCCGCGCTCTGCACCGACTCGAAGAGGGGCAGAACGTGCTCGGCGCACGCAGCCGCCCACCAAGCCAGGAGCCGATGGTCGGAGTCCGTGAGCGTCCCCCCCCGGCGGATGGTGATGAAGCGGGGGTCGCGGTCTTTGGGGAGGATCATGGTTGCACCCGTCCTGTTGCATCTGTCCAACTCATCGTGTCCCGCAGGCACAGTAGAACTCCGCCCATTGACGAGGGTCGGTTTTCCAACGAGAGCCATAGCAGGATCGCCGCCCATGTCCGCAGAGCTTTGTCGTTCACCGCCCGCTTTTCATCGCGGGTTGCGAGCCGCCGAAACCGCTTGAACATCGTATCCAAGTGGATCATACTAAACGACCCCCATCGTCGTACCGCATCGCTCACTGCCTCGGCGTCAATGTAGTAGTCGGCTTCCAGAGCTGCCCCCAATGGGGCCACATGACTGGGCTGTAAATCGGCGACCACATCCACGTCCTGAGTGGTCCGAGGGATACTCCCTCGGTGAGTTGCTCCAAGCGGGCGAGCCGCTCAGCAACCGTCATCTGCCAATATGCAGCGGCGATCCAGCGTTCGATGGCGGGGGCTGTGTCGCTGAGGCCCAGTCGCGGGCGGGAAGAGGTGGTCATGTTGCTCGGCTACTCCGATCAATCAGAAAGCGCCAGGCTGGGGAAGACACGGGCAGGAGTAGCCGGCTCAGCGCGTGTCCAAGACCTCACTCACAGCGATGACAAAGCCTTCCAGGAGAACCGAGGTCGCCGTCTCACCCCGCCGGAACACACCGTGCTCCACGTATTGGTGCTGCTCCAGCCGCAGCACGGTGATCGTTTCTTCTTCCAGATGCACAATCCAGTATTCGGGAATGCGCCTCTCGGCATAATCCAGGCGCTTGACAATATTATCGCGGTCGGGGTCATCGGGACTGACAACTTCCAGTACCAAATCCGCGCCGAGCCAGTAGGCATTTTGCCCACGCGGGTCCAGCGTATCCCGCAACAGCAACAAATCCGGCTCTCGAAAATTGCCCTCGCGGATTTGCAGGCGGAGGGGGGCGAAAAACACGGCGCCCCCACGCGGGCGCAAGAACGTCAGCAGAGCGACGTACAGAAACCCCAGGATCGCCTGATGCTGTCGGGTGGGTGTAGATAAAATCTCCAGTTCACCACTGGTGAATTCGATCAAGCGCCGGCTATAGCTCGTCAGCCGGAGATATTGCTCAGCGGTCCACAAGCCTTGCAGTTCCTCCAGACTCGCCAGCGTCTCACCATCAGCGGTCACGAGGCGTAGGGGGCCAGTTTGCACCGCAACAGTCATGAATGTTCCTCCCCACTTTGCTCACAGGTAGCGGCCCGTGTAGGCCGGATTGCTGATCCATTCGGCAGGATTGTGCTTGCCCAGCTACCTCTATTATACCCCCTCTTGGCGAATGCCGGAAGGCGCGGCCAGGGCGGCCTCACACCGAGATCAGGAGATAGTCGTGAGGGGGGACATCCCGCACATAGTGCCAGGCGGGCCAGCGGCTCGCCCCCGCCCGCCACTCCTCTTCGATCGCCCCGCGCACAACCGGCGCGGTGGAGTGTTCGTACTCGTGGCGCTCCAGTTCGAGCACCAGGCGGCGATCCGGCAGGAACTGCGCGTGGACCAGCATCTCGGCGGGGCCATCCGCCCGCACCCGCCACTCCTGTGCCGACCAGTAGACGGAGACATAATCGAGACGTCCTTGTTGCAGGAGCCAATCACGAATCTCCTGACCCGTCAGCGTCCACTGGAGATGGGCGGGTCGTGATGGAGATCCTGGGCCACAGCCAGTTGAGCCAGACGATGCGCTACAGCCACGCGATCCCGCGCTTGCAGCAGGAGGCGGCGCGGAAACTGGATGAGTTGCTGACTGGAGAAACAGGGTAATGGTGAGCATTGGCGGTATGATTGGCGGTAGAGGGGCAAAAAGAAGGCGGTGCTGAGGTCAGCACCGCTTTTGTCTAGCCTTGTATTAGGCGTAATCTTGGGAGCCGACGAGGGGATTCGAACCCTTGACCTGCTGTTTACGAAACACGCGAGGGGGTATTTATAGCCGTCCGTCCTTGTCTATTATGCCTGATTTTAGCCCAATTGGTGTCCATTGGAATCTATTCTGTCTATAGTAGTACAGCCCATTGGCTATATGATTGGCTATATTGGCTATCGGGTTGAGCACAGCAAAAGGGCCGCGCACTGCCAATATTGAGGGGTTGACCCTGACCTCGAAAGCCCGTAAGATTCTAGGGCGTGTCCGCAAACTGCAAAGCTAAATGAACGCATTACAACCACAACATGATCGTCGCCAGCGTCAACATCGCCTGATAGTTGACCGCCCGCTTCTCGTACCGAGTGGCTACTCGCCGAAACTGCTTCAAGCGGTTGATGCACCGTTCCACCACCTTACGCAGCTTGTCGGCGGCACGGTCAAATCGGCCCCGATGCTTTTCGTTGCGCTTCCACGGGATGGTATGGTTGATCCCTTTGCGCCGACAATAGGCCCGTATTTTCTTGCTGCTATAGCCTTTGTCCCCGCTGACCCGCTGGGGTTTGCGCCGCTGACGACCCCGACCTACCCGCTTGATGGTACCCTGCTCCAGCAGCGTCTCGAAAACCGTGGCTTCGTGGCGCTGTCCCGCCGTCAAGACAAAGCAGATCGGTTGACCTTGACCATCGACGCGCAGGTGTACTTTCGTGCTAAAGCCACCTTGTGAGCGTCCTAACGCATGATCGCTCGGTTCAGTGTCCGCTGGAGGACCCCCTTTTTTGCACCCGCCGCATGATGGTGGGCGCGGATCAACGTCCCATCGACAAAGTGCTCGGTCCAATCCA
>JBBSEL010000616.1:0-3728 GCA_038239755.1 Chloroflexia bacterium
CGCCTGGGTGGAGAAGGATCAGACAACGCCGTCCGCAGCCTGGGTGCTGTGGGCGGCGTTTGCATTGGGGCACCTCGCCGGGCATGGCGCTGCCGGATCGCGGCTTGTTGACACGATAAATGTAATGAGGCTTGCTTGACTGCCCCTGGTGGGTAACGTATAATAACTTCTGGGCGGCACTCATGTCCGTCCGTGTTTGCAAGGGAAAAGGAGAAACAACAGAAATGGCGAAGCCAACCCCTATCGAAGATTCCACGTTCCAGAAAGAAGTTCTGGAAAGTGATGTTCCTGTTATCGTTGATTTTTGGGCTGAATGGTGCGGCCCGTGCAAGATGATCGCGCCCGTGCTGGACGAATTGGCCGGGGAGTATGACGGCCAGGTGCGCTTTACCAAGCTGAACACCGAAGAAAACTACGACGCGGTGAGCCGCTATGGCATCCAGAGCATCCCGACGCTGTTGATCTTCCGCGCCGGACGCGAGGTCAGCCGGTTGGTCGGCTTCGCCCCCAAAGCGCAGCTCAAGCGCCAGATCGACCGCGCACTCAACGTCACCACCGCTTAATTTCAGCCTGCATCCACCCTATTACCGGGGCAGCATCGCCGGTGATGGAGCAGACAGCGCCGTCGGCAGCTTTCATCGCTGCCGACGGCGCTTGCATTGGGGCACCCTGCCCCCGGAGGACCATCCCAGTGAAGCAGATTATCCCCGGCCTCTACACCTTCACCGGCCTGATTATGGGGCGCGTTTACCTGATCGAAGATCCCGACGGCTTGACGCTTATTGACACAGGAATAGGCAACGCCGTGCCTAAAATTCTCCGCCAGCTTCAGGCGGCGGGGCGCACAGCACGCGACGTGAAGCGCATCCTGATCACCCACGCGCACCCCGACCATATTGGCGGGCTGCCTGCCTTGCACGCGGCGACCGGGGCGCAGGTGATCACCTCGGCGGGTGAGCGCTCGGTGATCGAGGGGGAAATACCGATCCAGGGGCCGCCGCGAGATCGGCAATCAGCGCTGATGAAGCTCATGCCCAGGCCGTCCCCCCTGTCCACGCCCACGCCCGTTGATCAGGTGGTGGGCGACGGCGCGATGTTGAAGGAGGTGATGGGCGGCTTGCAGGTGATAGCGACCCCCGGCCACGCGCCTGACCATATTTCCTTCTGGCAGCCGCAGCAGCGCATCCTCTTCTGTGGCGACGTGCTGATGCGCCTGGGCGGCTTGCGCCTGCCCCCTGCCGCCTTCACCGTGGACATGGCCGAGGACAAACGCTCGATCCGCCGCCTGGCCGCACTCCGCCCCCGCCTGGTCTGCTTCGGCCACGGCCTGCCCCTGGGCCGGAACGCCGCCGACACGGTGCAGGCGTTTGCCGACCGACAGGGTGAGGCGTGAAACGTGAAACGTGCTGCGTGATGCGTATTGCGTATTGCGTAGGTACGCTGATTACTCAGCACTCAGCACTCGTTACTGACCCCCGCCCATCACGCATCACTCGCTGCTCGCTGCTCACTGCTCGCCCCCGCCTCACGCATACTTGCGCGGCAGGCGGCGCTTCACCACTTCCGGCAGCATCGTATCCAGCACGTCGTCAATGGTGACGATGCCCTGGAGGCGGTTCTCGTCATCCACCACCGGCACGGCCAGCAGGTGGTATTTGTTCAGCACCGCCGCCACCTCTTCTTCGCTGGCATCGGCGGGCAAGCTGATCACCGTCGGCGCCATCACCGTAGCCAGCAGCGCCGCCGGGTCGGCCAGCAGCAGCGCCTTGAGCGTCAGCACCCCCAGCAGGCGCTCGTCGGGGTCGGTCACGTAGAGGTAATAGATGTTGTCCACTTCGGGGGTGGCGGCGCGGATGTTCGCCAGCGCCGCCTGCACCGGCAACGTCGGCGGCAGGGTCAGGTAGTCGGTGGTCATATGCCCGCCCGCGCTGTCCTCGGCATAGGTCAGCAACTCGCGCACATCCTCGGCCTCTTCCATCTCCATCCGGTCCAGCACCTCGGCGGCGCGACCCTCCGGCATATCGCCCAGCAGGTCGGCAGCCTCGTCGGGCGACATCCGCTCCAGAATGTCGGCGGCCCGCTCGGTGTCGAGGTGCTCCAACAACGGGGCTTGCAGATCCTCATCCACCTCTTGCAGCATGTCGGCGGCGCGTTCGGCGTCCATCGTTGAGAGGACATACCCGGCGGCGGTGTGGTCCAACTGCTCTACAATGTCGGCCAGGTCGGCGGGGTGCATCCGTTCCAGGTCGGTGTGGTCGGTCTTCAGCGGGATGCCCGCCGGGCCAATCGCCACCGGGTCCAGTTGGTTCCAGGGGATGCAGCCGTCGCCCAGCGCCTTACCCAGCCCGACGGTGCGGAGGAAGCCGTTGGTGGGCCGCTCCAGCCCCAGGCGGCGCAACATGGCGCGGGGGGTGGCATCCACGCCCACCAGCCGGTAATGCCCGTTGGTGCGCTCCAGCAAGAGGTCATGCACCCGCACCACCCGCCGACCATGCACATCAATGATCTGGCGGTCCAGTACCTTGCGCGCCAGGGGCAGCTCGTCGCCGTGCGGCTCGTAGAGCGCCAGGTCGCGCAGCCGTTCGCGTAGCTCGATCGCTCCGTGGTCCAGCCGGGCGAGATCCATCGCCGCGACCAGGAATTCCTGTCCATCCCGCGCCAGGCCCAGCGCCACGACTTCAGGGAACCCTGGTTCGGGGTCCACATACACATCGCTGCACTTGCCGACCAGTTCGCCCCGGCCATCGCGCACCGGACGGCCTATTAACTCACTCAAAAAGGGCATAAAAACCACCTCGCTCTTACGCAGGAGTCGGAGGTGGCATCAGGCGACCAGGTCGCGGCGCGGTGGGGAGGAGGCCGCCATCGGTGCCCCGGCGGGGCAGGCGGCGCGGCGCTAGGCCGGAGGACCGCCGGGCACCCCGGCCTGGCCGCGGGCAGAGATCTCACCCGCGCGGGCAACAACAGCGTGCCGGGCACGCCCCGCACGCGCCGGAGCTGGTGCGAGGCACCCCTCCGGTTCAGCCTCCATAAAGAGGCCGCGTTGATGTGATAACATGTGTTGCAACGCCCACGGATGTTCCTTGGTCAGACCAAAGCACGCTACCGTGGGCCTATGTGGACCGGCATCCATAGCCAGTCACCTGCTCTTTCTGAAGGCCGACAGCGCAGAGGAGTAGCAAAAACAACATGATACAGAGGGATCGCTGCCTGACCCACTAGTGAGTATACGCTTGCGACACCTGTTTGTCAATGATCACTCCGATCCCGGCTTCGTACTTCCGTCGGTCGCCCGGCTCTTGCCTTCCAGCGCATTGAGGCTGCCCATCGCCGCCCAGAGGAAGTCGTCCACCGACATATTCCCGGCCTGCAACAGCCGCCCCAGCAGCGCGGGCAGCACGTCGCGCACCAGCGCCGCCTGCTGCTCGGCGCTCAACCCGTCGAGAAAATGGTCCACCACCTGGTCCAGCAGTTGCCGCCGCTCGTCGGGCGTCAGCGTCGTCAACGCCTTCTCTACCGTGCCCTGCAACAGGGCCATGCGCTCGTCCCCGCTCAGCTTGGCGAACGCCTGGTCCATCAAATTTTCAAGTAAGCTCACAATTAGAATCCTCCCCTAAACACATTGCGCGAGTGTGGCACTCCGTTACCCCCTGTTAGCACGAAAAAGGCCATGCGTGACCGGCGAGGGGTCAGGGGTCAGGGATCAGGGGTCAGGGATTATATGAGAA
>JBBSEL010000617.1:0-3722 GCA_038239755.1 Chloroflexia bacterium
ACTAACCACCAACCACTCGTTACTCCCAATCGATCAGCAGATGTTCCAGCGCGGTGACGGCGGCATAGCCGATCACCGCAGTCCCGGCCAGGGTGAGCAGGGCGGCATAGAGCATGGGCGAGTCGTAGTTCGAGCGGGCCAGGGTCATCAGGTAGCCCAGCCCGGCGCTGGAGGCGACGAATTCGCCCACTACCGCCCCGGTCATCGACAGGGTCAGCCCCATCTTCACCCCGCCCAGCAAGGAGCGCAAGGCGAGGGGGATCTCGACGTACCACAGCGTCTGCGCGGCGTTCGCCCCCATGCTTTGCGCCGCTTCGATCAACGAGCGGTCAATCGAGCGCAGGCCGACGGTGGTGTTGATCAGGATCGGGAAGAAGACGATCAGCGCGCAGATCAGCACCTTGGGCAACAGGCCCAACCCGAACCAGAGCACCAGCAGCGGGGCGAGCGCGACGACGGGCACCGCCTGTGACGCAGCGACATAGGGAGCCAGTACCCCGGCCAGCACCCGCGACCGGGCCAGAGGATAGCCCAGCCCCACGCCGATGACGAAGGCCAGCGCGAAGCCCAGCAGCCCTTCTACCAGCGTGGTGCTGGCGTGGTGCCAGAGCAGCCCGTTGCTGTAGAGCGCCAGCCATTTGGCGGCGACCGCGCCGGGGCCGGGCAGGATATAGGCGGGTACCATCCCCGCTGTGACGACGGCTTGCCAGAGCGCGACTCCGGCGACCAGCCCGGCCAGCACGATCCCCGCCAGCATCACGTTGCGGCGGCGTGCCCGGCTCCGAGCGGTATCGGGTGCGGCGGGTTCTACGGCGATATCCGCCAGCGTGGCGGGGCGGGCGGTGGCGACCCGCCCGCCTGGTTCGGGAGCCGGGCTGATGCGCGGCTCTGGTTTAAGAAGTGATGTATTCATTGTGTGTGACCTCTGGGCCGGACCCTGCCCCGGCCTATGTTACAGGGTTTTGCGTCACCTCGCTGTGCCCGCGCTCACAAAAATGCCCTGGCTGCTGGAAGGCAGTCAGGGCAAGGTCGGTCGCTGGGGCATATACTCACCCGCCGGGACGCAGCGTCTGCGATCCGTCCCGCCTGCTCAGGAGAGCCGGAGGCTGGCCGCAAACGTTGCGACAGCGTGTGTACTAGCTTGGCGGCGCGATCTTCTTCCATCCAGACTGTAACTGTCGGCCCCGGCTTCGCACCGGATCCTACCGCTTGCGCGGCTCGCGGGCTGGCTCTGTTGGAGCTTACCGCCGATCGGGAATTGCACCCTGCCCTGAAGATCTGCTATGGGCCGTTTCCGGCCTGTAATTTAAGTATACGGCGGGACGCTGCGCCTTGTCAACCCCCGCCGGATTCGGTATACTGAAGCTGATTATCCTGTAGCGTTCGCTTATCTTGCTTGAGAGGAATGAGATCGGCTATGGTTTCTCCGGCTGACACCCCGGCCCTGGTCCCCACCCGCGCGGCGGCCTGGGCTTTAGTGTGTGAATTTGTGCAAAGTGACAGTTTGCGCAAGCATATGCGCTGCGTGGAACAGGCGATGCGCGCCTATGCCGCGAAATTCGGCGAGGATGTGGAATACTGGGGCATCGCGGGCCTGATCCACGACTTCGACTACGAACAATACCCCACGCTTGATCAGCACGTCTGGGTCGGATCGCACATCCTGGCCGAGCGCGGCTGGCCCGCCGACCTGATCCGCACCGTCCAGTCGCACGCCGATTACATGGATGTGCCCCGCGAAAAGCCGATTGACCATGCGCTATTCGCCTGCGATGAACTATCGGGCTTTATCACCGCCGTCGCCTATGTGCGGCCCAGCAAGAGCCTGGCCGAAGTAGATGCCCGCTCGGTGCTGAAAAAGATGAAGGACAAAGCCTTCGCCCGCTCGGTCAACCGCGAAGATATTGTGCAAGGTGCTGCAGAATTGGGCGTTCCGCTGGAAGAGCATATCACCTTTGTCATTGCCGCGTTACAAGAGATTGCACCCGAACTGGGTCTGTAGTTTTGCTTGACAAGGTCTACGCATGGACCTTATACTGCATAGTAGTTGACAAGTAAACGGCTTTCTTGGGACAATGTGGCCGCACTGTCAGTGAGGATAGAGCGGGTATTTCGCGTTACGGTTGCTCGCTCGCGGGCAAGGGAGGAGTAAGAGGATATGGCGGCTACACGAATTTTGGTCGTGGATGACGATGCTCTGATCCGAGTCAATATGGTGGAAATGCTGACGCGCATGGGCTATGACGTGGTTGGCGAGGCCGACGATGCCACCGGGGCGGTGCAGCAGGCGCGGGAACTGAAGCCCGATCTGGTGATCATGGATATTCGGATGCCCGGCGACAGCGACGGAATCAGCGCGGCGGCGACCCTGACCGCCGAAGCGATTGCCCCCACGCTGCTGATCAGCGCCTACAGCCAGCCGGATTACGTAGCACGGGCCAATGAGGCCGGCGTGGTCGGCTATCTGGTCAAGCCGGTGACCGAGGACCACCTGCGCCCGGCGATTGAGGTGGTGCTGGCGCGTTTCAACGAATTCGAATCGCTGGCGAGCGAGGCCCACGACCTGCGCGAACAACTGGAAACGCGCAAGCTGGTCGAGCGGGCCAAGGGCGTGCTGATGTCGCAGTTCAACCTGAACGAGAACGAAGCCTTCCGCCGCATCCAGAAGGCGAGCATGGACACCCGCAAGCCGATGCGCGCCATCGCCGAGGCGATCCTGCTGACCAACCAGGTTGGCATCAACCCCACCGACCGCCCGGCGCAGTAATCCCCGCCCGGTTGGGGTAAATACGCACGCTGACGAGGCCGCTGCCCAGGATGGGTAGCGGCCTCTTTGTGCCGTCACTGGCCCACAAAGCGGGGCAAATGCCCCCCTGCCGGTCGGGCAAATGTCCCCCGCCTGCTGCGTTAGATGTCAGTGGCAGTGGGCAGAAGCGGGCGGGTATTATTACTAAGTTGGGAGAATATTCTATCGGTTTTTAGTAAATAAAAGTGCGGGGGATTTTGTGAACAAGGTTTTTTGGGGGGTGGGTGCGGGTCTGCTGGTCCTGTTAGCTATTGTGGTGGGTTATAAAGTCACGCTTTCTGCCTCTGCCGGGCCGCTGCAGACGACACAGGTGCGCGTGCCAAAACCGGCGAACAAAGATCAGGTCTGGGCGGTGGAGTTGGACCCCGGCGCGGCCCGGCTCACGCTCGGTAGCGAGGCGGGGGGCCTGGTGGACGGCACCATCGTCTATAACGTGGCGGAACTGAAGCCGCAGATCACCACCGGTGACCGGCAGGTGACGATCAAGTCGGGCGACCTGGGCAATAAGCTCGTCACCGGCAACGCAGTGCAGAACGATTGGGCGCTGAAGCTGGACCGGCAGGTGCCGCTGAAGCTCACCGTGCAGGCCGGGTCTACGGCGGGCACCTATGACCTGGGCGGGCTAGATCTGCAATCACTGGTCTGGAAGCAGGGCGCGTCGGCGGCGACCGTCACCTTCAGCCAGCCCAACCCCGACCGGCTGACCACCTTCGATGTCACGGCGGGCGCGTCTGACCTGACAATGACCGGGCTGGCGAACAGCAATATGGGCACCGCCACCTTCAAGCTCGGAGCGGGGCACCTCGTCCTCGCCTTCGACGGCACGCTGGCGCAAGACGCGACGATCACCGTGGATGGCGGGGCCAGCGCGCTGACCATCATCTCCGGTGGCAACCCGGTGCAGGTAGAAGTGGGC
>JBBSEL010000618.1:0-3718 GCA_038239755.1 Chloroflexia bacterium
GGTGGCGTTACGCTGCGGGCGCTCGCCCACGGCGTTCGGCCAGTGCTGCCCCTTCGGCCCGAAGATGCTCTCTTCCCAGTTGCCGAACGGGCCGCGCTCCCCGGCTAGCGCCTCGCTGGCGTTCTTCGACTCGTCGTCAATAAACTGCATCAGCCGTTCGGCCAGCGCGGTCGCCTCTTCACTATTGTACCCGATCCGCATCTGGTAGAGCAGATCAGCCCAGCCCATCAGCCCCACGCCGATCCGCCGGTTGTTGCGCGTGATCTCATCGATCTCGGCCAGCGGGTAGTGGTTCTGCTCGATCACGTCGTCCAGCAACCGCACCGCATAGTGGGTCAGCGTCCGCAATTCGTCCCAATCCACCTCCACCTTGTCGTCCACCGTGCGGGTGATCCGCCCGACGTTGATCGACCCCAGGTTGCAGGCTTCATACGGAAGAAGGGGCTGTTCGCCGCAGGGGTTGGTGCTTTCGACCTGGCCCAGTTGCGGGGTCGGGTTGGCGTTGCTGCTGTTGATCCGGTCGATGAAGACGATGCCCGGCTCGCCCGTGCGCCACGCGCTGCGGACAATCTTGTCGAACAGGTAGCGGGCACGCACCGTCTTCGCCACCACCCCGGTGCGCGGGTTGACCAGATCGTGTTCCCCGTCGCGCTCGACCTCCTGCATGAACCGCTCGGTCAACGCCACCGACACATTGAAGTTGGTCATCGCCGACAGATCGTTCTTCATGTCGATGAACTCTTCGATGTCGGGATGATCGATGGCAAGGATCGCCATGTTGGCCCCGCGACGTGTTCCGCCTTGCTTGATCGCGCCGGTGGCGGCATCGAAGACCTGCATGAAGCTGACCGGGCCGCTGGCCTTGCCCTTCGTCGTCATGACGATATCGTTCTTCGGGCGCAGGCGGCTGAAGGCGAACCCGGTGCCGCCGCCGGTCTGGTGGATCAGCGCCTGGTGGCGGATGGTGGCGAAAATCTCGCCCAGGTCGTCGCCCACCGGCAGCACGAAGCAGGCGCTTAACTGCTGCAAAGGCCGTCCGGCGTTCATCAGCGTGGGCGAGTTGGGCAGAAACTTCAGCGAGCGCATCATGGTATAGAAGCGCTCCTCCCACATCGCCACATCGCCGCCCCACGTCGCCTCGGCCTCGGCCAGGTTCAGTGCCACCCGGTGGAACATTTCGTCCGGCGTCTCGATCACTCGGCCCGTCTCATCTTTGATCAGGTAGCGCCGTTCGAGCACGGTGACCGCGTTTTTGCTCAACGGAACCTGGACAGCGGGGTCCGTTTTCGCGCGTTTAGGTGTGGTGACCATAATGCGTCTCCTTTGGGATAAACTTAAATTGGGATTAGGGGTTGGGATAATTACTGGGGGGGTTGCCTCTGCAAGAGGTTCTCGATGGCCCCGCCCATTTCGCGCAAATCCGCGAAATTGAGGTAAACCGAGGCGAAGCGGATGTAGGCCACCTCGTCCACATCTTTGAGCCGCTCCAACACCAGCTCGCCCAGCCGGGCGGCAGGCACCTCGGTATTGCCCAGGTTGAACAAGGCCGTCTCCACATCGTTGATAATCTGTTCGATGGTGACGGCGCTGACCGGGCGCTTGGCGCAGGCGATCTGAAGGCCGATGAGGAGTTTGCGGCGGTCATACTCTTCGCGCCGTCCATCCTTCTTGACAATCATCAGGCTGACCGGCTGCACCCGCTCGTAGGTGGTGAAGCGTTGCCCACAGGCGTTGCACCGGCGGCGTCGCCGGATGCCCTCCCCATCGGGGAGATCCCGGGTGTCAATGACCTGGGAGTCGTTCTTGTGGCAATAGGGGCACTTCATGTGCGCTGGCTACTCCTTTGGAGGGGTCTGGTCCTACATCTAGGGTTATGGTAGCCAACGACAACCATATCTAGGGCGATAATATCACAAAAGGGGGTGATATGTCAATAGGTTTGCCCGCCGATTCGGGCCGGAGGAAGGGGATCTGTGGATAAACAGGGCAGGGCCATAGCGGCCCGTACTACCGAAAGGGCAACGCAGCCAGCGAGGAGCCGGGCGTTCCAACCAACCCGGAACGGCGGGCACAAACAGAGGATGCACAGCGGAACAGGATTGACAGGAGAACCAGGACTGATACACCGGTCGCCCCCGAAGAGACGTAAATGCTCGGTGCGGCCTGCTCTCCCGCTCTGACGGATCCTGTCCGGTGTGCATCCGGTGAAGAGGATTGTAAGCGAAGGGGGTAGGATGGGACAAGCCCTTTATCCACGGATGCTGTGGATAACTCCGGGAGGAAGGGCATCCGTGGAAAACGTTGTGGATAGTTGTTAATTTGGGGATAAGTGCCCCTGCCCGCCCGCCTAACGCACAGTGACCGGCAGAGTCGCGTGGGCCGCCATCGCCACGCGCAGCGCCAGCAATTGCCGCCGGGCGATGTCGCTGTGCGGATTGATAGTGAGCGCGCGTTGCAGGCAGTAGCGCCGCCCCACGTTGCGGGTGACCTGCGTCTCCAGCCAGAGCCAATCCATCTCCCGGTTCGAGTTTTCATGTAGCGCCTGGGCAAACAGGGCGGCGCGAGCGGCTTCGTCCAGGGCCGTCTCTGCCGGGGAGGGCGGGAGCGACAGCCGGACCGGGGAGGAGGGCGCGTAGCCCCGCCACCAGCCGTGTCCAACCCTGTACCACCCCACTGCGCGTGCCAACTTGCTCCGCCTGCTGAATACTCGTGATCATTGCCATCTGTGCTACTCCTTTGTCCTTCGCGTGGTCCCCGTCAGTGTCGTCACTTGTGTGACCCGATTACAATGTAGCAGACGCCTATCGGCACGCTATCGGCAAAAAACGCAATCTAGAGAGCCGCCGCGATGACAAAATCGTAAGTTGCTGCTGCCAGATACACCGAGGGCACAGAGTCGGGTTGACTCTGTGCCCTCGGTATACTCTGTGGTGTAGCCTACGCGCCGTCTAAGGCCACCCGGCATGGGGAGCAGGCGCAGCAACGGTGATTACCTGGCCGGTGGGCTGCCCGCCTGCCATGCCCTGCGGGCCATTCCAGGTGGCGGCGACCATGAACAACGTCTTGTGGTCCGGGCCGCCGAGCATACAAGCGAAGCAGCCTCGATCCAGGTGGACCGTCTGCAACACCTGGCCGCCTTCGCCGACGCGCACGCACCACTGGTGGGGCACGTCCGCATACCAGACCGCACCCTCGGCGTCGATGCAGATGCCATCGGGTGCCCCATCGCCGAGGTCGGCCCAAACCCGTCGGTTCGACAGGCTGCCGTCTGCTGCGATATCGAACGCGGTCAGGCAGTGGCCGTAGGATTCGGCGAGGATCAGCGTCTGGTTGTCCGGCGTCACGGCGACGCCGTTGGGGAAGCCGAAACCGTCGGCGACCTGCCGCGCCGCGCCATCGGGCGTGACCAGGGCGAGGAGGCCGGGGGCGAACGCGCCGCCGGGGAAATCAAAGCCGATGCAGTTGACGTAGGTGTTGCCCCGGCCATCCACGACGATATCATTCCAGGGCGGGGGTGCGAGGCGGGTCAGGTCGGCATGGGTCACCAGCGACCCATCCGGTTCCTGGCGCAGGAGTTGCCCATCGCGCCCCGACACGACCAGCAGCCGCCCATCAGGCAGCCAATCAAAACAAAAGGGCAGCGTCGGGATGCGGAGCATGACCTCGCGGTTGCCCGCCAGATCGACAGCCACGATCTCTTGCGCTATCCAATCAGAAA
>JBBSEL010000619.1:0-3713 GCA_038239755.1 Chloroflexia bacterium
GTCAGCGCGTTCATCATGGATATCCGCCGCCGCCTCGCTTACACCCAGTTCCTGGGCGACTTGCGCGACGATCTCGTGGTCGATCAAGCGCCAGCCCAACTGGTTAGCCAACCGGGCGGCGACCTCCCCGCCCCCACTGCCATACTCGCGCGAAATGGTGACGGCGCGCATGCTGTATGGGGGGGTGGGTTCTATAACAGCGGAAACAGGACTGGTTGCGCCGCTCGCTGCGGGCCAATCCGTTGCCGCTACGCTTTCGTGCGCCGCGCGTGCCGGGAAGCGGGCGCCTAATCCGCCAACGGCGGCGAAGGCGCAATACGCGGCGATAATCAGCGCCGGGATCAGCAGCGCCATCGGCAGCGCCGTGCCGCTGCCCGCAATGCCTACCAGCGGCGACAGAATGGCACCCAGAGTCGGCGACATAACACCCAGCAGCGCGGCGGCGCTGCCCGCGCTACGCGGGTAGTCAGTCAGCACCAGCGCGGTTATGTTAGGGATGATCAGGCCATTGGCGGCGATCAGCAGAAACAAGGCTGGCAAAATACCAACCAGGCCCACACCAAGCAGCACCGCTAGCAAGAACAGCAGCGCGCCGGTCAGTGAGATGCTCAGGCCGACGGCAAGTAACCTCTGGGGCGAGATGCGCCCCACCAGCCGGCCCCCCACCTGCCCCAGCGAAATAAATCCCAGCGCATTAACGCCGATTACAAGGCCGAGCCCCTGCGCCGACACCCCGTAAATGCCTTGCAGCACGAAGGGCGAGCCGGAGAGGTATGAAAATAAGGCCGCGCCAACAAACCCCGATATGAGCGCATAGAGCACAAAGCGGCGCGTGGTCAGCAATTGGCGGAAGACCGCCAGGGTGGCGCGCAGTTCGCCCGTGGTTCGCTGCTCCTGGGGCAAAGTCTCGCCTAGCCCAAACGCAGCGAGGGGCAACAGCGCGGCACCGATGATCGCCAGCACCACGAATACGCCCCGCCACGATGTGAAATTAAGAATCTGCGCGCCGACTGTCGGGGCCAGCACCGGGGCGAGACCACTCACCAGCATGGTGCGGGTAAGAAACCGACTTACCAGGGCACCCGAATAGAGGTCGCGTATGATCGCCAACGCGGTGACGACTCCTGCCGCTCCGGCTAGACCCTGCACAAAGCGCAACGGAATCAGCACCGATACGGAAGGAACCAGCGCACATAGCAGCGATGCCAGGGTAAAGCTGACCAGGCCGACCAGCAGCGGTCGGCGCCGCCCCATTGCGTCACTCAACGGCCCGGAGATGAGTTGCCCCCCGGCGAGGCCAAGCAAACAGGCTGTTAGAGTTAGCTGCCCCTCGAAGGGCGACGTGCCGAGTTCCCGCGCCATCGAGGGTAGCCCCGGCAGGTACATCGTCATCGCCAGGGGCGCGAACGCCGAGAGCGCGCCGATAATGAGCACCAGACGCGGCTCGATGGAGCGGCTCCTTTGTACAGCTACGGGGTCGTTGTGCAGGCTCACGTCAAATCTCTCTTAGTGCTTTAATTCCACGCGGATAATGTGAATTGGTTCAGTCGTGCTTGTATTCTCGATCGAGTGCAACGGTTGCGGCTCCATCCAGATCGTCATCGGATAGCTCATCGGGGCCATGCCGCTAGAATCCACGGTCACGTTATCCGCCGCGTCGTAGCCACGAAAGGCTTCGCGCTTTTCGATGTACAAGACGCTGGGCCAGCGGTGATGGTGAACCGGCTCGCGCTCGCTTGGCAGCACCAGGATGTCGGTTACGCGCACATGATCATTCTCAAACAGGACGTTGTGTTGCCTGGGCGCGGCAACCACCGCATCCAGTTCCGGGGGCCATGTCGCAGGGTTACCGGGGTCGTATACCTGCTCCGGCTGGGTGATGTTGTCTTGCATGGCGACGTTACTCCTTCTTGCCATTATTGTGGCTGCTGGCAGTGTTGCGTATCGTTCCTATGCCGCCGATTTCTACCTCGACCACATCGCCATCGTGCAGGTAGAGGTGCGGCACGCGGTTGCGCCCCACCCCGGCAGGCGTGCCGGTAGCGATAATATCGCCGGGTTCCAGGGTCATAATCCGGCTCAGAAAGGCGATCAACTCGGCGACGGAAAAGATCATCTGGGCCGTCGAGGCCTGCTGCACGATCTGGTCGTTCACCCGCGCCACGCTCCTAACCTGATAACTCAAGCGGTCGAGTCACCAGTACAGCTCACGAGTTTCGAGTTGGGGAAGGAGAGATTGAGAGCAGCTTCCCGCGTGGCATGGCTACGCTGTCGCCACTGGTGCCTTAGCGCCGCTAACGGCTGGCGCGCCATCGGCCAAAGTCCCCCCCGGCCCGAACAGGTGGCAGCGCACCCAGTGGTTTGGTGACACGACTTCCGGGCCGGGCATGATCTGCCGGCATACGTCCATGACATGCGGGCAGCGCGGCGCAAACGGGCAGCCGGGCGGAGGGTCGATCAACGACGGGATCTCGCCGCGCACCTCCTCCTCGTTCGTGACCAGCCCGGCCTGCGGGTTAGGCACCGCCGAGATCAGCAGGTTGGTATAAGGGTGCGCCGGCCTGTCCATCAATTCGGTGCTCTCGGCGGACTCGACCATGTGCCCGGCGTACATGACTATTGTGCGGTCGCCGATATAACGGGCGCTCGCCAGGTCGTGGGTGATATACAGGAAACCGATCCCCCGCTCTTCCTTCAACTGCTGCATCAGGTTCAGTATGCCCATGCGAATCGAAACGTCCAGCATCGAGACGGGCTCGTCGGCCAGGATGATCTCCGGCTCCACGCCGAGCGCCCGGGCGATGGCGACGCGCTGCCGCTGCCCGCCCGAGAGCTGGTAGGGGTAGCGGGCTTCCACATCCTGGGCCGGGGTGAGGCCCACGATGTTCAGCAACTCGTACACCTCGTCAAAGGCCAGGCGCTTCAACTTCTTGTGGATCACCACAAACCGTCCGATGGCGTGCCCGATGGTATGCACCGGGTTCAGGGAGCCGAACGGGTCCTGAAAGATCATCTGCACCGACTTGCGATAGCTCAACGACGCCCGGCGCGGCTCCGTCTTGAGTACGTCGCGTCCGTGCAGCAAGATCTCGCCACTGGTCGGAGGCGTCAGGCGGGTTATGACGCGCGCGGTGGTCGATTTGCCGCTGCCCGACTCGCCGACCAGGGCCACCACCTCGCGGCGCCGGATCGTGAAGGAAGCGTCGGTGAGCGCATGGACGTATTGGGGATTGAGCGGGTTGCCGACGGGGTAGCGCTTGGTCAGGTTGCGTACTTCGAGCACGACCTCACCCGGCGCGCTTGCTTCGTTGGGCGCGTTAGCGGCTATAAGCGGTGTCGTCATGGCATCCTCTCTCCCCGGTCCAGGCCCGGCAAGGGCATACCCTCGTGCCAGGCCAGCCAATGACCGGGTATGATCTCGCGCAGCACGGGCTTAACCGACGTTTCCACCGGCTTGCAGAATGTACAGCGCGGGTGGAACAGGCAGCCGGATGGCGGCTCGGCCAGGTTTGGCGGGGCGCCGGGAATACCCGTCAATCTACGCTTCTCGCCGTGCAGGGGCGGAAACGACGTGAGCAAACCCTGGGTGTAGGGGTGGAGCGGATTGTTGAAGATCTCCTTCGCTTCGGCCATTTCGACGATCTGGCCGCCATACATGATCGCGATGCGGTCGGAGAACTCGACCATCAGCGACAGATCGTGGGTGATGAACA
>JBBSEL010000620.1:0-3712 GCA_038239755.1 Chloroflexia bacterium
CAATGTCGCCGTCTCGAACGCGCCGGGGCTGGTCGCCCGCCCGGCGGTGCAGAGGTTGAACATGCGGAAATGGGCGCGCAGGTGCGGCCCTTTATACTGCTGCGCCCGCGTCAGGCGGTGGCTGGCGCAGAGCCGCACCGGCCCCGGCGTGGGAGGTTTCGCCTGCCGCTGGACGAGGCGGCGCAGCGCACATTCCAGCGCCAGCACGTTCGTTGCGTCCGCCACCACTTCAGTATTGCGGATGGTGCTGACCACCCGGTTTTGGTCGAGTGGGGCCAGCGCCGAACAGGTGCCCAGCGGGGCCAGCGGGGCCAGGTCCAACGCCTCGAACGGGGGCATCGCCAAATCCAGCGCGATCCGATCCAGCGCCAGCAGCGCGCCGACCGGGGCCGGAGCAGGACGGACAAACGGGTTGCGTTCGTACTGTTCCAGCACGCGGCGCGGGGTCTGCGCCGCCGCCCGGCGATGGAAGACGGCGATCAGCAGCGATTGCAGATCGGTCGGGGCCAGATCCTGGCCGAGCACCTCCAGCAGGTTGGCGATGCCGCTCTCCCGCAGAATCCGGGCGATGATTTTATCGGTCATAGAGGATAATCTTCCCTCAAGAAATCACAGCAGGTGTCAGGGGATATCCAGGCTCACTACTCACTGTTCACTGCTCGCTGCTCACTGCTCGCTGCTCGCTGCTGGTAAAAGATCTCGTACAACACGATGCTGGTCGCCACCCCCAGGTTGAGCGAGTCGGCGGTGCCGACCATCGGGATCTGCACCAGTTGGTCACAGGCCGCTTGCTGCGCGGGGGAGAGACCGGTCCGTTCGCTGCCCATCAGCAGGATCGCGGCGGGCGGGTAGGCGACGGCGCGGTAGTCCTGCGTGGCGGCGGGGGAGGTGCCGATCACGGTGGTGCCGTGCGCCGCTTTCCAGGCCACAAACTCGGCAAAGCTGGCCCGGATCATCTGGAGGGCAAAGAGCGACCCCATGCTGGCGCGCACCGCGTCGGGGTGGTAGGGGTCGGTGGTGGTGCCCAGCAGGATCAGCCCTGCCCCGCCGACGGCATCGCAGGTCCGCATGATCGCCCCCAGGTTGCCCGAATTGCCTACCCCATCGAGGGCAACCCACAGTCGTGGCCCGCCGGTGGCGATGGCATCCAGCCCTTCGGTGTGGACCCGCACCACTGCGCCGATGCCCTGCAAGTTCTCTTTGAACGAGATGCTCTCGAAGGCGGGGACGCTCACCTCGACCACCGGCGCGCCTGTCCCGCGCAAGGCCGCCACGGTACCTGCCGCGTGCCCTCCGGCGATCAGGTTGGGGGCGACCACGCCTAGGGTGATCTCTGCCCCGGCCTGCACCGCCTGGGCCACGATCCGTGCCCCCTCGATGTAGAAGGTGCCCGTGCGCTCTCGCTCCTGGCGTGACCGCAGTTGCCGCACCTGCTTGACGACAGGCGTGCCTGTGTCGGGCCGGGCGGGCGGGGAAGGTGGGGGGTTGGGTCGGTTGCGTTTGTCCACAGGGTGCCTCGTCAGGGGGTGTCCGGCATCATCACCGCCAGCGCGCCGGGGTGGATCGTGATGTCGAAGTGCCGTCCGGTCTGGAGTTCGCCGTCTACATGGGTCTGGATCGGGCGGGGGCTGCGGATCTGCACCGAGTGTCCCCGCAACATGCGGACCTCGCGCAGCTTCGTGTGCCGCCCGTCTTTCGCCAGCACCAGCGCACCCAGCACTTTGGGCCGGATCATTCGCCGGGCAATACACAGGTCCAGCAGACCATCGTCGGGGATGGCTTCGGGCGTCAGGCGGTAGCCGCCCCCGGCAGACGGCCCGACCATCACCGCCGCCAGCATCGTCACCCCGTCCATAACCTGTTCGCCGTCCACGGTGATCGTCAGGTGGGGCAGGCGGTGATAGTGGAAGGCGATCTGGCGCAGGGCCGATAGGGTGTAGAGTGCCGAACCGCGCAGGGGGGTCCGCCGCCGCCGGATTAGGTCGCGCACGTCCCAGGCTACGTTCGCATCAATGCCCGCGCCGAAAGCGTTCAGCAGCCAGCCGTCATTCAGCCGGGCCACATCGAAGCGCCGTGGCGTGCCGCCCAGCGCCACGGCCAGGGCCTCTTCCGGGCGCGAGGGCAGGTGCAAGGCGGCGTTGGCGAAGTCGTTGCCCGACCCCGCCGGGACGATGCCCAGCGCCACGTCGCAGCCCGAATCGAGGATGCCCGTCCCCACCTCGTGGATCGTGCCGTCGCCCCCCACGGCCACAATCGGGCTGTGCCCGCGCCGGGCGGCATCGGCGGCCAGGCGGGTGGCGTCGCCGGGGGCGCGGGTCTCCAGCACTTCGATCTGACCGCGTGCCGCCTGCGCCTCGATCAGCGGCAAGAGACTGTGGGTTTGCCCGCTATTGGCGGCGGGGTTGAGGATGATCAACGGGCGATGGGTCGCGGTCATGCAAACTCCTGGGCACGGCGTGCTAAATAAAACGGGCCGGTGAGGCATCTAAACCATACAACCCCTGGCCCCGTTTGTCAACAGGCGCTAGACGTGGTATCATCGGGAGACTACAGGCGTGGAGGCATTATGGAGCAACAGCGATTTCGGGCGGCGGGGCCGGATACACGGGTTCTGGCGATCAGCGGGCTGGTCGTCGTGGTGGGGGCCTGGTTCGGCGGGCAGGTGCTGCTGGCGCTGGCGAGCGGGGGGTCCCCCCTGACCACCGATCTGCTATTCGCCGGGCTGATGCTCGCCGCGATCCTCTACCGGCTGTTGCTGGCCGTGCGCGGCTATCGGATCAGTTTGCGCGAGGGCGAACCGATCCTGTGGATCGACCGTCTGGTACCGCTGTTGGGCAGCCGGGGGGTGCCGCTCAAGCGCCTCCATGCCGTCCACGCCGAACCGGCCCTGCCGCTGATCCTCAACCCCAGCACCTTCAGCCTGGGCGGGCTGTTCGGCTGGGCCGGGGCAGCGATGGTGCGGGGCTATGGCAACGTGGACGCTTACGGCACCAACGGGCACAAAGCCGTGGTGCTGGAGTTCGTGGCCGCGCCGGGCAAAGAGCCGCTGATCCCCGGTAAAAAAGGCCCCATCTACATCGTCACCCCCCAGGATCCGCCGGGTTTCGTCGCCGCCGTCCAGCACATACGCCGATCGGCCCCGGCCCCCCTGGCCGCCGCCCCCGGCACATTCCAGCTTGCCGAGCTACCCACGAACGGCAAACCCCCCGCCGCCGTTTCGCCCGCTGCCGCTCGTTCCACTCCCCGCAAACGCAAGCGCAAATAGCGCGGTCAGGGGCCAGGGGCCAGGGGTCAGAAAGTTATTACTCGTTACTCATTGCTCATTGCTCATTACTCATCGCTCGCCCATGCCTACCCTCACCGACTATGGCCTGACCCCCGCCCCCGACGGCTGCCGCCTCGCCGTCCAGGTCGCCCCCCGCGCCGCCGCCAACCGCGTGCTCGGCCCCTATCGCGGCGCGCTCAAAGTCGCCCTCACCGCCCCACCGGTCGAAGGCGCGGCCAACGCCGCCCTCCTCATTTTCCTGGCTGACGTGCTGGATGTCCCCCGCAGCCGCCTCACCCTCGTCTCCGGCCAGACCAGCCGGGCCAAAGTGGTCCACATCGCGGGCTTGACCGCCGACGCGGCGCTGGATCGGTTGGCGCGGGGAATGTGAAACGTGAAACGTGATGCGTGATTCATTGGACCTATTGCGTATTGCGTGATTCACTG
>JBBSEL010000621.1:0-3711 GCA_038239755.1 Chloroflexia bacterium
AAGCAGACCGTCGGCGGCAAGATCACCGACGTGTTGATCCAGGCGTTCGAGCGCCGCGTGCTGACCTACACCCCGACCAACCCGGCAGGATTCCAGGTCGAATTGGGCAACATCGGCCAGCACTACTATGACTGGCGCTACAAGAGCGCGGGCACGCCGAAGGCCACCCCGACCAAGCAGCCGACCGACACCCCGGCCCCGGCAGCCGCGACGGCCACCCCGATCCGCATCGGCGGCGGCTCGCTCACGGTGAACGGCGCGGGCGCGACCTTCCCCGCCCCGATCTACACCAAGTGGTTCCAGACCTACAGCACGAACATTGACACCAATGTCGCGTTCAACTACCAGGCCATCGGTAGCGGAGCGGGCATCTCGCAAATCACCGCCCGCACGGTGGACTTCGGCGCGTCGGATGCCCCGCTGAGCGATACCCAACTCGCGGCGGCCCCCGGCCTGATCCACATCCCGACCGTGGCCGGTGCCGTGGTCGTCGCCTACAACGTAGACGGCGCTCCGGCCAACCTCGTCCTCGATGCCGACACGCTGTCCAAGATTTACCTGGGCGACGTGGACAACTGGAGCGACGTGGAAATCAAGAACCTGAACCCCGGCGTGACCCTGCCGAACCAGGATATCGTGGTCATCCACCGCTCTGACGGATCGGGCACGACCAACATCTTCACCGACTACCTGAGCGCGGCCAGCCCGGCCTGGAAGAACGAAGTGGGCAAGGGCACCTCGGTCAACTGGCCGGTGGGCCTGGGCGGACGCGGCAACGCGGGCGTGGCCGGGTTGGTCAAGCAGACTCCCGGCGCGGTGGGCTACGTCGAACTGGCCTACGCCAAGCAGAACAGCATCCTCTACACGAGGATGAAGAACAAGGCCGGGCAGACCGTGGACGCGAGCGTCGACTCGGTGACCGCCGCTGCGAACGGCGCTATCGCTACCGTGCCGGAAGACCTGCGCGTCTCTATCGTCAACTCGGCGGATCCGGGGGCGTGGCCCATCGCGGGCTTCACCTATGTCCTGATCTACAAAGACCAGACCGACGAGCGCAAGGGTAGCGCGCTGGCGAACTTCCTCTGGTGGAGCCTGCACGATGCCGCCGCCGCCAGCCAGGCGAAGGACCTGCTCTACCTGCCGATGCCGAGCACCCTCCTGCCGAAGGTGGAAGCCCGCCTGCGCCTGGTGAACTTCAACGGCAAGCAACTCTCCCCGTAAGCCTCCTGCTGGCCCGACGGGTACCGGGCAGGGGTGGCCGCACGGCTGCCCCTGCTCTTTTTCGTTTGCTTCTGCCCTGTTGGGATTAGGCCGACACCACATCGGTCAGGTTCAGTCGCCCCACGACCATGCACACCGGGCAGGCCGCTTCGGTCCAGGCGTGAAGGGTGAGGAGCATATCGGCGGGCGCGGGCGGGGCGGCCCCGACAGCCTGACGGCGGCGCAGGGCAGTGCGTCCCAGCCAGACCGCGAGGCCCAGTCCGGCCAGACCGAGGGCAACCGGCAGCAGCGGCACATGGACGTTGTCGAGCACCGTCAGGATGCCGGGGCCGACGAGATAGCCGAGGGCGATGTGGAGGGCGACGAAGGCGGTGCTGCCGCTCAGCAGGCCGAGCGCGAAGGGCAGGGCGGCCAGTTCGGCCAACCCGGCGGCGATGTAGGTGACCATGCCTAGGCCGGGGGTGCAGGTGCCCAGGGCGACGGCAGCCGCCCCGCGCTTGCGGACGGCCCCGGCGGCGCGATCCAGGCGCGGCGGGGTGAGGCCGACATAGCGCCCGAAGCGGTAGACCACGCCCCGGCTGGGGCCACGGGCCAGCCCATACTGGATGCCCGCCGCCAGCAGCGTGGCCCCCATCAGGGCGACGATGACCTCGATCAGCGAGTACTGCCCGGTCCCGGCGCGCACCCCGGCCAGCAGCATCAAGAAATCGCCCGGCACCGGAATGGGCACCCCCAGCCCTTTCACCAGCAACAGCGTGAAAATGGCGAACAGCCCGTAGTGTTCCAGAAATTGCCCGATCGTGTCCATACAGCAGGTCTCCGACTCATAAGGGGCGGTATCTTCGTTGATCATAGTGTACTCTCGCCCCGCCCGCCTCGCTAGACCAAAAGCTGCTCACTTTTTGCTCATTGTGGCGAGGCGGCAGCAGTCAGCAGTCAGCAGTCAGCCGTCAGCCGTCAGCACTACATCGGCTGATTTCTGAGTTCTGATTTCTGATTTCTGATTTCTGACGGCTGACCACCCGTCCGCAGCTTGTGATAGGCGAGGGGAGAGTGCTATAATGCCACCCGTCGTATGGTATTGCACTAGAAGGAAGATCGTGTGACCCAGGTTGCGCCCGCCCTCACGGAATCGTCTGCCCTGGCCCCTGCTGCCTCGCCGCAGGAGGCAGGGCGCTACCGCTGGGATCGGATTTATCTGGTTCTCTACCTGCTCTATATCGGGCTGGGGATGACGGCGCGAGGGTTGGGCTGGGTCTTTTTTGATGCCGAGTGGTTTGTTCACGCGGCGCGGCAGGTGTTGCACGGCTCGCTCGACCTCTACAGCTACGCCGCCTCGCCCGCCGTGGCCCCGCCTATCGGGGCGACCTACGCCTATTCGCCGCTGATGGCGCTGCTGATCGCCCCGTTCGTCGGGCTGTCCGACGCGCTGGGCGGGGGAGAGCAGGGCGCGCAGTGGATCATGGCCCTGCCCTTGATGGTGGCCGACGTGCTGGCGATGCAGCAGGTGCGCCGCTTGGCCCGGCTCTGGCGTCCGGCGGTGGACGAGCGGCTCGTGTGCCTGGGGATCGCGCTGTCGCTGTTTATCACCAGTTTCTGGCAGGTGACGGCGTTGCGCGGGCACGTCGAAGGGTTGATGCTTCTTTTCCTGCTGCTCACTCTGCGCCTGCTGCCGCGCAACCTCGTGCTGGGCGGGCTGTGCGCCGGGATGGCCCTCGCCGCCAAGCATATGGTTGTGATGGAACTGATCCCGATCGGGCTGGTCCTGCTGACGGGCGGGTGGGTAGTCCACAACGCCGATGGTGTGGCCCCCATCGGGCGCGGCTATACTGGCGGGCGGGGGGCCGGGCTGCGGGCACTGCTGACCTGGGGGGTGTTGGCGGGGGCGGTGTTCCTCGGCTTTGTGTTGCCCGCCGCGCTGGTCAATCCCAGCGCGGCCTGGTATGCCTTTGTGACCCTGCCGGGGCGGCTGATCTTGACCGGCCCCGGCTTGCCGGTGATGATCGATGGCTGGGCGCAGGGTGCGCTGTCGGCCCCCAACTACACCCGGCTCCATGAGGTGTTGCTTCAGGACTCGAACCTGGCCCTGCCGCTGATCGCCGGGGTCGGGGCGCTGATCGCCGTCACCTGGGCGCGGCGGCGCGGGCACCCGATCACGCTGGAAGACCCCCGCCTGCTGGGGCTGGTGGCCTTCAGCGCGGTGACGCAGATCGTTTTCGCCAAGTGGGTGGGGCCGCACTACTACCAGTTGCCCCTGCTGCTGATCTTCCTGTGGGATGTGGTGCGGACCGCGCCGCGCCGTGCGGAGGGGGGGTGGCGGCTCGGCTCCTTCCCCTGGATCGGGCTGGGCGGGGTGATTGCCTTTCGCGGCATCTCGCAATTTGATCCGCCGGAGTATAAAACCCTGCTGATCCTGGTGGTCTACGCGGCGTTGGGGGTGCTGTTGCTCTGGGGGGTGCTGCGCCGGGAGTCGGTAGACGAGGCGGTCTA
>JBBSEL010000622.1:0-3709 GCA_038239755.1 Chloroflexia bacterium
AGGATGTTGTACGGCAGCGCATTCTCTGGATGCCCTTCAAAGACCGCCCGCTCGAAATACTGCACGGTGTACGGCTTGCCGTCGAGGGGACTGGTCTCGCTGAACTCATTGGAGAGCGGATATCCAAATTGGGCCAATCCACCATACTCATTCCAGTAGTGGAGGAACGCGCCGCCAAGCCGCTGTCCCGTCGCGGGGAATAACACCGACCCGGCAGCCAGGTTCGGGTGCTGGCTCGGTGCGCCGGTCGGATACGTAGCGTGGTAGCGCAATGTTCCCAACTGCGCCAGGAGCACATTGTACGGCGGGGTATTCTCCGGGTGATACTCGAACACGGCCCGCTCGAAGTACTGCACCGTATACGGCTTCCCATTCAGCGCGGAAACCTCCATCCCCAGGTTGGAGATGGGGTAGCCCTGTTGCATCAGCCCGCCATGGCTCCGCCAGTAGTCCAGGAAGAGGCCACTCACCGTCTTGCCCGTCTCCGGGAACGTGGCGCTGCCTGTGCCGGGAAGCGTGGGGCCGCCCTGCGGAATAGTCGAGGGAGTGGAGGATGGAGGCGGGGTGATCGCTGCGGTCGGGGGCGGGTTGCCCGGCTTCGGGGCCAGGAGCAGCGGAGGCCGCGGTGGCTGGGAGAAATCGAAGTCGTTCACCAGATCGCCCAGCCCCGGCATGTTCTCGCGCACGTCGGGCCGTGGATCGGGGCGTCCGTCCGTCGTGGGGTCCAACCGCTGGCCTCCGAGGAAATCGTCCTCGATGAACTTGAGGTAGGCATCGAACGACAGCGTCTGGTGGTCAATATACCCCGGCTTGCTGTACGGGCTGATCACGAGGCCCGGAACGCGCAGGCCATAGCCGTTCTGGTCCACCTGCGGGGGCACCACGTGGTCGTAGAATCCACCCCAATCGTCCCACGACAGGAAGATGGCGGTGCTGTTCCAGTTCGGCCCCTGCATGATCGCGTTGACCAGGCTCGTCACGTAGCCCTGCCCGGTGCTGACCAAGCCGGGAGGGTGCTCGCTCACGGTGCCGTTGGGGATGACCCATGAGACGGCGGGGAGGGTACCGTCTTTGGCGGCGGTGTAGAAGTCGGTCACCGGCTTGATATTGCCCAGTTCGCCATCCTGTTGCACCGTGTCAAAGTTGGGCAGGGGGTTCCAGATGCCGGGAGTCGTGGCGTTCTGCTTGGCCGGGTCGCAGCCAATCTGGTCGTCCTCACAGTCCGGCTCAGTCCCTGCGGAAATATAGTAGCCCCAACTGACACTCGCCTTGTGCAACAGATAAGTCAGATCCGTCCAGGCGTAGTCGGCAGTGCGTTGCTGTTGCTTGGTCCCGCCGGGGTTCTGTAGCTCGTTCACGCAGCTCGCCGGGTTCCCCGCCTGGGAGCACCGGGCCGACCACGCCGAGACCATGAAGAGGTGCGCGGGCAGGCTCCAGGAGGCATTCGGCTCAAACATGTGGTCCTGCAAGACGAATTGCTGGGCGTAGGTCCAGTAGTTGGGGATCTCACGCGCGTCGTGGTAGCCCATGACATCGCTCGGCCCATCCTTCGCGCAGTTGGGGGCGTTGGGATCCTTGCAGTTCTTCGGCGCGCCTTGCGCCTGAGCAATGAAGCCGTCCATCTTACCGCCCGCGATGTCGGCGGCGGCGTTGCTCGCGCCATGCGGGCCGCCTTTATTGAGGTCATTGGGGTCATGGTAGGGCGGCACACATTGCCCGGTGGCAGGATTGTTCACACACACGGTCGGGACCCCGTTCTGCATGGGGATCCCATCGGCGCCCGGAAAGGTGCCGAAGTAGCTATCAAAGGAGCGGTTCTCCTGCATGATCACGACGACGTGCTGGATCTTGTGGAGGTCCCCGCTCATCGCCGCCGTGGAGCGGACCTGGGTCCCGTTGTAGGCCGTGAAAGCAAGCACTAGGGCTAACAAGGCCAGGGCGACGACGGCGGTGATGCGGCGCACTCGGCGGAGCCGCGGGCCAGCTATGCGGTTCAACATACTATTCTCCTGTTCGTCTAACGACAACACCTTGGTCTACGCAGGAAGGGCGGGGCCAAAGGGGTGCCATAGTTGTGGCCTGGATGAGCACTGGAGCCGCGGCACTCCACCAGCTGTATCTATTTATTATGGCGGCAGATTGTAAGCGCCGCACCAGAGCGACGTAAAATCTCTGTAAATCATGAGCAGGAGGGGTGATGGGCGGGGCACGTCGCGGGGCTGGGTGGTCAAGTCGAGGCATCCGGGAGGGAGGTTACCCGCAGCAACGCCTGCGACTGATGCACAGCGCCCATTCCTAATTAAGGCGTGGTCATAAATAGGAAGCCGCCCGGCGGGGTTGCCACCAGGCGGCCCCTGCCCTAGCATTGTCGTTGCTCAGACCACTTTCCAGAGAGGCAATTACAAATGGTACCACTCTCGTCGCTGCTGGTCCTGCGGGTCTAGTTGATAGATCCGATCCCGCTGCCTGTGCCGCCCCGGCCAACACAGACGCAGACAGCCCCCGACTTACTCCGATCGGCTCTTTCTCAAGGACTTGGTGATTATAATCGCCAAACATCTGCATACGCCCTGTGAATTGCTTACGTCTTGGCCCAACCAACGGTGGACCCGATAATCTTGCGTGCCCTATTGAGCGAACAAGGCGCTACCCCATGCACCGCACCTGGGAGCGGGGGCGGTCTTACCCACCCATCTGCCCGCCTAGATCCGCTGCCTGGGCAGTGACTTAGTCGAGTTGATCCAGTCGTGGGCAACCGGTGGACAGGCGGTGGCGGGGGCTGTATCGGATCAGCTATTAGGTGTGGGTGATGATTGGGCGCAAATCACCGTCGATCGTCGGGACACGGATCGGATGTTCGGTCTCAGTCATCTTGAAACCGAGCCGATGGCTGCGGATCTCGATTTTGCCAGTCGCCTGGCTGCAACGGGGCTGCTCGGTGTCTGGCAAGGAGGAACGCCGGTAGCGAACGGGCCGACCTATCACGAGGGGGCTGTACGCAAGGTGGCGCTCCAAACGAACCCGACCTCCGGTACCATCAGCGCAATCTATTACCAAAACGGTGCAGCTTTCTACACGACTTCGATCACTCCCAGTTATCCCCTGCGCCTGGGGTCGCCCTGGGCGACACTCGGGGGCAAATCACCAATGCCACGGCTTTAAGATCAATCCCCGGCCCCTACGCTCTGATTTGGTACCCGCCTCCCGCCCGGCACCCGCTCGACATGTTAAGAGGCAGCTGCGCAAGCTTACATCAAACTCCGCGGGTTGCCAAGCAATCTGGGCCAGGAATGGCGCTCAGCCAGGGATCGCCCGTGGTATCACTACCCGCAGGGTTCCAGCCAGCTGCCGGCGGCAGCTTACAAATGGGCTACCGCGGGCGGCCCTCCCCAAGGATTGGGCGTTGAATCCCGATAATGGTCCGCCTGGAGATTGTAGAGGATCGCGTATGTTCCACCGCGGGCGATCAGTTCCGCATGGCTCCCCACTTCGCTAACCTGCCCCGCCTCCAGCACGGCGACTACATCGGCCAGGCGCACGGTGCTGAAGCGATGCGTGATGAGCAGGCTGGTGTGTCCGCGCATCAGCATCCGGAAGCGGTGGTACAACGCTTCCTCCGCTTGCCCGTCTAGCGCCGCCGTCGGCTCATCCAGCACCAACAGATCCGTCTCGCGCATAAACAGGCGGGCCAGCGCGATCTTTTGCCACT
>JBBSEL010000623.1:0-3702 GCA_038239755.1 Chloroflexia bacterium
CCGCCCATTGATGGTTCTACGCCCCCGGCGTCGGGGGTTACCGGACATCAATAGACAGCGCCATCTCCTACAAAGGGCACCGATTTTTATGACCCGATCTCGGGTTGGGCGCGCTTGACAGCAACGAGGGTGGGTTGTATGCTGAGAACGGTTCGATGATTGGTCGCTTTTAGAGGAGCGTCTTATGTTGCCCCATCCCTCGCGCTGGCTGTGTGTGCCTCCGCCGTGCTCTACGGTCTGTGTAACCCGTTAGAGTCGCCGGAGATCTCCTTTCCCCCCCTCTCCCCGCCGGTGGCGGGCCGGTTAGCCGTCCTCACGTGCTAGCTGTGCCCTGCCGGTGCGGCCTGCACTCTCCGGGTTACGTCGCTACCCGTAGATGCTTAACCCGACTCGTCTGGCGAGTCAGGAGGTCGCACCATGTTGAAATTGAAAACCGCTCCCTCTTCGTCCGTGCAAAGTTTGTTGTTGTTGCTGCTGGCGGCGGTGCTGCTGGGCACCGTGGGTGTGGCCTCGGCGCTGTGGAACCGCGTCGAGCCGACTCCGCCGTTGACGGTGACGATTCTGCGGTTGGGGCTGGCCGCGCCGTTCTTGCTGGGGCTATCGTGGGCGACCACACACCGCAACCCGTTTTATCTGCCCCGCGCCGCCTGGCCGCTCATCCTGCTGATGGGCCTGGTCATGGCGGTGTGCCACAGCTTGTTCTTTCTGGCGATCCCGCTGGCCGGGGTGACGCTGGTGGTCGTTATCTCGTTGTGCAGCGCGCCGGTGCTGGTGGCGGCGATCTCGGTCCCGTTGTTCGGGGAGCGGCTGACCCGGCGGATCATGCTGGCCCTGATCCTGGGGCTGCTGGGCACGGCGATCCTGGTGCTGGGCGGGGAGACGGACAGTGGTGGGGGGGTCCGGCCCGCCTACCTGGCCGGGGCGGCGCTGGCGGTGGGGTCGGGTGGGGCCTACGCCGGGTTCATGCTGCTCTCCAAGCTGGCCTCGCGCACCGGGCAGACTTCGGGCAGCCAGGCCGTGGCGCTGGCCTTCAGCCTGGCCCCGCTGGTGCTGGTCCCTTTCGCCGCCGCCAGCGGCACGCTCCAACTCGCCCTGGGCGGCACGACGTGGCTGATCGCCCTCTATATGGGCCTGGTGCCGACCGCGCTGGCCTACTTCCTTATCCAACTGGCCCTGCGCTCGGCCAGCGCTACCACCGCGGCGATCATCATCTTGCTGGAAGCGGTGGTCGCCGCGCTCCTGGCCTGGGTGGTGCTGGGCGAACAGATCACCCCGCTGACGATGGGGGGAGCCGGATTGCTGGGGGTCAGCGTCTGGCTGCTGGCGCAACAATCGCGCCCAGTGCCCCGCCCGGTGGGCCAGGAGGTGGTCGTCTGATGGCGGGTCAGCCTCCCGCGAGGTCGCCGCCCGCCTGCCAGCGGGCCACCGCCGCCACCACTGCCGGGACAGCCAACCCGGCAGTGGTGTCCACCCAATGCCAGCGCGGGTCGCGGCGGAACCAGGTGTACTGGTGGCGGACGAAGCGGTGGGTGTCGAACTTGAGGCGCTGGACGGCGGCCTCCAACGGCATCTCGCCGCGCAGGTAGGCCCCAATCTGGCGATAGCCCAGGCCGCTCATCGCGGGCAACGCCCAGCCATAGCCGCGATCATGCAGCCCCTGCGTCTCTGCGACCAGCCCGCGCACGATCTGCTCGTCCACGCGGGCATCAATGCGGCGGTAGAGTTCAGGGCGCTCGGCATGGAGCGCCAGCAGGCCCAGCCGGTAGGGGGGGGGCTGGCGCACCTGCTGAGCGGCGAAGCTGGTGCCGGTGGCGAGCACCACCTCTAGAGCGCGCACCAGGCGGCGGGTGTTGGTCGGCTGGATCGTCGCCGCCGATGCCGGGTCGCGCTCGGCCAGTTCGGCGTAGAGCGCCGCCGGGCCTTCCGCAGCGGCACGGGCCTCCAGCCGGGCGCGCAGATCCATGTCGGGGGTCACTTCGGGGATCTGCCAGCCCTCGACCATCGCCGTGATGTACTGCGGGGTGCCCCCGGCCAGGATCGGCAGGTGACCGCGCGCCGCAATCGCGGTGATGACGGCGTGCGCCTGGCCCAGATAGACGGCGAGGCTGTAATACTCGTCGGGGTTGACCAGATCGATCAGGTGGTGGGGCACCAGGGCGCGGGTGGCCGGGTCGGGCTTGTCGGTGGCAATATCCATCGTGCGGTAGACCTGGCGCGAGTCGGCGGTGACGATCTCGCCGTCGAGCGCCTGCGCCAGTGCCGCGGCCAGCGTGCTCTTGCCCACCGCAGTCGGCCCGGTCAACACTAGCAGGGGCGGCAGGGGGTTCTCATTCTCCATAGCACGCATTATACAAGAAATTAGAAGTCAGAAATTAGAAATCAGCAGGCAGTAGGTAGTGGGCAGTGGGCAGTATGCTTCTGGCAACATGTTCGTTTTTGGTAGTGTACTTGTTGGTCCCCGGCCTCAGGTTGCTGATTTCTAATTTCTGACTTCTGATTTCTATCTTGCAGCCGTGCGGCCTCGTGTGCTACACTGCGGACATGGAACTGTTGCGGCGGCTGTTACGCTATGGGGTGGGCCTGGGGCTGATCGCGCTGGTGCTGGGGTCGGCGGTGGGCATTTATGCGGTCACGGCGCTGAATCGCCCGGCGGGCCAGCCCGGCACCTCCCAGACCTTCACCATCGATTCGGGCGAGCGGGTGCCCAGCATCGCGGCGCGGCTGGAAGCCCAGCATCTGGTCGACTCGGCCCTCCTATTTCAGGTGATGCTCAAGCTGAAGGGGGCCGATGCGCAAATCCAGGCGGGCGACTTCCAGCTCCACACCGGCATGACCCCGGCAGAGATCATCAGCGCGATCATCGAGTCACCCACGGCGGCGGGGGAGCGGGTGACGATCAAAGAGGGGATGCGGGTCGAAGAGATCGCCGATCAACTGGCTGCTGCCGACCTGATCGACCGGGGGCGCTTCATCGACCTGACCCAGCACGGCACGTTCAACTATGATTTCTTGCCGGAGCGCCTGCACGGCGGCGAGATTGAAGGCTACCTGTTCCCCGACACCTACTTTTTCCCCCGCCACGGCACCGACCGCGAACAGGCGATCCTGGATATGATGCTGACCGAGTTCGGGCAAAAGTTGACCCCCGACCGGCGGCAAAAGATCACGTCGGGCGGGCACGCCATCCACGAGGTGCTGACCGTGGCCTCGATTGTGGAGCGCGAGGCGCAACAGCCCGACGAGCGCCCGGTCATCGCCCGCGTCTTCTATAATCGGTTGGCGAACGGGATGCCGCTCCAGGCCGACCCAACCACGCAGTATGCGCTGGGGCGGCCCGGCGACTGGTGGCCGGTGCTGCGGCTCGACCCGAACACGATTGACAATCCCTACAACACCTACGTCATACCGGGGCTACCCCCCGGCCCGATCAGCAATCCGGGCCTGGCCGCCATCGACGCGGCGATCACCCCCGACACCAACGACTACCTGTTCTTTGTCGCCTGTGGCGGCGGCACCCACGCCTTCGCCCGCACCAATGACGAGCACGAACGCAACCGCGCCCGTTGCGGCAATAAATGAGTGGTGAGTGGTGAGTGGTGAGTGATCTGTGCTCAGCGCGGATCACCAGCTTCAACTACTACCCACCAACCACCAACCACCAACCACCAACCACCAACCACCAACCACCAACCACCAACCACC
>JBBSEL010000624.1:0-3694 GCA_038239755.1 Chloroflexia bacterium
GGGCTGGTCCTGCTGGGCAGCCTGACTCCGGCGCTAGCCTGTCCCTTCGCTCCGGGCGGCTCCGACCTGTTCGGCCAGAATGCCTATTGGAATGCCCCCACGGCTACTCCGCGCCCGACGCCCCCGCCGGTTCCGACCCGGTGTGTTGCCGTGGTGCCCACACCCGGCTGCCTGCTGTGCACGCCAACGCCACCCTTTGACGAATGTACCACGCCGGTGCCGACCGCCACGCCCTGGCCCAGCGCGACGCCCTATGGTCGCTGGTTCGCGCCTGGCGACCGGGGCACCGGCGGCACCTTCTATCGGGGGCAAGATGTGCGGGTGGGACCGCTGCGCCTGACCCTCCAATCCTATTCCCACAACACCGCCATTCCTGGCGCGCCGGGGCAGGTCGCTCATCGCTGGACCTTCGACACGCAGAACGAGGGACCCACGCCCCTCACCGTCACCTGGCCCCTCCAACTGGTGGTGCGCGAAATCACGGCAGCGGACGGCACGACCACGGCGGGGGCCTGGTGGGCGACCAGCGCCGCCGAACATGCTGCTGATCTACCGCGCTGGACCCTGGCCCAGGCGGGTTATACGCCGGGGCAGCACCGCGTCATCACGGTCGCCATTCAGGGACCGGCGGGCACCGCGCAGGCCGTCGGCTTCCTGCCTGACCCGGTGGGCGGGCAGGGGCGCGCGGACCTGGGGCAAGCGACCGCCGTCTTGTGGTTCCGCCCGCAAGATGACCCTTATGCCAGCGGCAACACCGGTGGGCCGTCCAGCCCGGCGGACGGGGGTGCGGTCGGCCCGCAAGCGCTGCCGTCGCCTCGGCCCAGCCTGTACGGCTACTTCGCCGGTTGGCCGGTCTTGCCCAACGGCGCGAGTGTGGTCAGCCAGCCGTTTGGCTGCACCGCCTTCCGCGAGATCAGCGGCTACGACTGCCCGAACGACCAGCCCTGGTTTCATAGTGGGGTGGACATCGCCGATCCCAGCCGCCCGCTGCTCTACAGCGTGGTGCGCGGGCGGGTGGTGTACGTGGGCGTCTCTCCGGGTCGGGCCTGCGATTTCCCCGGCGCGGAAGCCCCGCGCACCAACCTGGGTTGGATGATCGAGATCCAGACCGTGGATGAGTCGGGCCATCGCGGCCCCTATACGGTGAAATACGGGCACACCCAGGTCAGCTCGGAGCGAGTACACGTCGGCGATCTGGTCCAGCCGGGGCAGGTGCTCGCGCAGATGGCTTCGACCGGCTGCTCGACCGGGCCGCACGTCCACCTGATGGTGCAGGACGAGGCCGGGCGGTTCCTCGACCCGTTCAACTTTATCGGGGAGAACCGGCGATGAGTATCTCCTGGCTCCTCTTCTCCTTTCTCCTGGGCCATATTGGGTTGCCGGGGGCGGTACCACTGCCCGCTGCGGCGACGACCCCCACCTCCGGCTCCGTAGAGACCCGTCTGGTCTTGCAGGTGCAGCTCCGCACGGCAGCGGGCGCGCCGGTCCCCGGACTGAGTGTAACCCTCCAGCCCGCCCCGCCCGACCTGGGCGGCCCTCCGCTGCACACCTCGGTCCAACGTGGGCGGACGGATGCTAACGGCACGGTTACCTTTACGGCGCTCGGGCCGTGGATCTGGCGCGTGACCTTCATGGGTACTTATGCGGGCGGTCCTTTGCAAGCGGTGGCCGCGCAGGGCCGCCCGCCCTACGGCACCACGCCCGGCGACGGGTTCGTGGTCCGGGTGCAGGCGCAGGAAGAACATGTGGCTCTTCAGGCCGAAGGGCAACCCCGCACCCCCCCGATTGAGGTGGCCGCGTTCGTCCTGCTCCTCCAGGGGCCAGAGTGGATTCCGACCATTGACCTGAGCGAGCCGACCGATCCTCCGCAACCGCTGCTTACGCCTGCCGCCGCCGCGACCCGCACCGTTCAGTCAGCGGGCGCACCCGTCCGCGATCCGGTGACCGACGGGGTCGGAGTCAGGTTCGATCCGTTCGGGGTCAGCCTCTGGGTATTGCCCCTCCTGGTTGCCGGGATCGCTCTCTGGCGGGCCTGGCAACGGCAACGCTCTGAGCGGGCTGCGCTGGCCGCTGACGGGGCCATGACTACCTTACAGGAAGGGGCCACCGATGATCACCCGCTGTAGTAGCGGGCTGCTGGCGCTGGCCCTGCTCGTCCTGGCGGGTTGTGGGCTGGGTGCAGGTGGTGTTGCCACCCTACCGCCACCCGTGACGGGACCCGTCGTCACTGCACAGGCTTTTCTCCACGCCTGGGAAACGCAGGATAGCACACAGTTGACAACCCTGCTGACGCCCGACGCGCAAGCGGCTCTCGCCTTCGGCGGCGGGACCGCCACCTGGCTCAGCCAGCGCCGCGCGTTGTACGGCCCGCCGTTGTTGGGGCAAGGGCGGGTCACCCCCGGCAACGTCGCGGGGGACACTGCGGGGGCGGAGGTCGCGACGGTGTTCGCCTGCCCACGCTGTCAGACCCCGCCGCCCACCTGGGCACCAGCTCCGCGCTATGTCAGCACCGTGCCATTGACCTTGCAGCGGCAGCCGGACGGCCGCTGGCTGATTACCACCTTCAAATAAGGCGAGGACGCGCGATGGACTGGATCCAAGAACCACTCGAACAACTGCAATGGGGCCTGCTCCACTGGCTGGCGGGCCTGTTTTGGGCTGGGGACCGCCTGTTGCTCATTGGCGGGGTGCTCATCCATTCCTTGCGCCGCTGGATCACCGACCCGGGCGGCTTGATTAGCCTGGTGCTCACCCAACTGTTGCAAGACCCGACCGGCAGCCAACTGATCAAGACCTATATCGCGGGCGGAGTGCTTCTGGCCTTGCTGACGGCCGCCTTCTGGTACTTCCTGCGCCCGCTGCTCGGGGCCGGGGCGGGCGCACCGGTCGAAGTGCGCAAGGTGTTCCTCTGGTTGGCCCTGGCCGGGTTCCTCTTCCGCCAGGGCCCGGCCTTCGCGGGTGACCTGGAACGCTTCCGCGCTCAGCTCTCCAGCGGGGCCTATCAGGTGGCGGTGCAAGTCAACGGGCAGGTGGCGGGCCAGGGCTATAACAACACCGGCGGGGAGGTGCCGATCACCGGCTCGCAGCCTTTCTCGCCGACCGTGACGCTCTTTCCGCAAACCACCCATGTCTACGGCATCGGCAACCCGCCGGAGTACACCGGCATCGATGTCGCGGCGGCCTACCTGCTGGCGACGCAGGACGACATCAACGGGGTCGCTAACGGGGGGACCGGCCTACCCGGGGGGGCCGAGTTCGCCTATTTCACCAGTTGCGATAGCGGCGGGCAAGCGTGCGCCCAGCCCTGGCCCAGCGGCTACGATGAAGCCAACCGCCAGGCGGCGTTGAACCGCGCCCTCAACGGGGTCATCCGCCTGGCGACCGGGATTGTGCCGGCGCTCTTTGCCGTGCTCCAGGCGTTCATCTTCCTGGCGCTGGCGATCGCCGCCGCGATCCTCTTCTTCTCGCTGCCGCTCTCGCTGATGTTTGCCTTCTTCAACACCACGGAGATCATCGCCTTAGCCGTGGTGCGCGCCTACATCAGCCTCTTGGTCAAGACGTATGTCACGGCGATGACGCTGGCGTTGTTCATGGGCTTCCTGCTGGCCTGGAGTGGGGGCAACTGGGTGGGGTTCCTGGGCATGAGCGTACTCACGGTCTTCTTCACCTGGCCCCTGGCCCAGATGTCGATCCA
>JBBSEL010000625.1:0-3691 GCA_038239755.1 Chloroflexia bacterium
CCCCGGTAGCGGCATCAGCGCCAGGGCCAGCCCCGGCGCGACCAGCCCGACGAGGGCCAGCCCGATCTGCCCGCCCGCGCCCCAGGCCGACGGCGTGCCCCGCGCCGGGCGACGGGCCGTGCCCCAATGCCGCAGCGCCCGCCACGGGGTCGTCAGCGCCGCCCCGAAGGGAGGTGCGCCCTCGTGCGGGGCCAGCACCGCCGTCACCAGCCCCCGCAGCAGCTCGATGCCCCCGGCCAGGGCCAGGGCGAACAGCCCGCCAGGATAGATTAGTAATGTGATCAGCCACGGCCCCCAGGCCGGGGCCGCGTCGGATGGGGGCATGTGCCTGCGACGGCGACTCCTTTGCGCGCTGTGCCCGCGTTGCACGCCGGGCGCCTGTCAGTGTATCATATCAGGGGGATAGCGTCAAATCCGGCCCGTCGGGTAGTCAGGCTCAGCGCGGCTTCTGCTACCCAGCCGGGTATACAAGGCCGCTGCCTTCTGGAACGCGAGATGGGTTGTCGTAGCGGCGCACCCACGTGTGCGCCTGGTGGGGCATCCACGATCTGCGGGTTCGCCGTTCGTCCAGGCGTGAGCCCTGCGGACCCCCGACCAGGGCCGACACACGGGTCGGCCCCTACCGACGAGAATACGTCAGCCTTGGCTGGACTATTCTAAACTCGCCAAGCAACCTCCTCATTTGCTCAAGATTAGAGGTCATACGTGGACCCTACAGACCAAAATCCAAAATCCAAAATCCAAAATCTCGCCGCAGCGGGCATTGCCGTCGTCGTGCTGGCGGCGGGGCGGTCCAGCCGGATGGGGGCGCAGCATAAGCTGCTCCTGCCCTGGCACGATGGCGAGCCGATCCTGCGTCATGTGGTCAGTGGGGGGCTGGCGTTGGGGCCGCTGGAAGTGGTCGTGGTGGTGCGGCCCGATATGTTCGCGCTGGCCGGGGCGCTGGCCGGGTTACCGGTGCGCACCGTCGGCAACCCGCAATGGACCGCCGGCATGGGTACCTCGCTGGCCGCCGGGATCGGGGCGCTGGGACCGGCCACCCAGGCGGCGCTGGTGCTGCTGGGCGACTCGCCCGACGTGGACCCGGCGATCATCGCTGCCCTGGTGGCCGCCTACCAGGCAGGCGGGCAACCCATCACTGTGCCGTTCTACGGCGACGAACCGGGGCCGCCCACGCTCTTTGCCCGCGCCGTGTTCTCCGACCTGCTCAACCTCCAGGGCGACACCGGAGGCCGCCTGATCGTCCGCAACTACCCCGACCATGTGGCCCGCGTCGATCTCCCCGCCGGGTCGCGCCCCTCGGACATCGACACCCCCGAAGATTACCAGGCCGCGCTAGGCCGGGCATAAAACGAGGCGCGGAGCCATCGCCCCGCGCCTCGCTTAGTAACGCCGAGCTGGGCTTATGCCCGGCGGCGGCGCAGGGCCACGCCTGCGAGCAGGACGACACTGCCCATACCGGCCAGCATCAACAGCAGGAGCAGGCTGTCACCCCCTCCGGTGGTCGGCATCCCCGGAGCGATCGTGCCGAAGTCGAAGGCGTTGGTCAGGTCGTTCGCTGCGGCGTCGTGGGTGCCCAGCGGGGCCAGATCCCAGCGCGTCTCGATGAACTTGAGGATCGACACCGTCTCATACTGGGTGTGGTCCACGAAGCCCTTCTTGGCGAACGGAGAGATGATGATCGCCGGGACGCGGGAGCCTGGCCCCCACTGGTCCTCGACCGGCGGCGCGACATGGTCCCAGCGTCCGCCGTGCTCATCATAAGTAACGATGATCGCCGTGTCGGCCCAGTAGGGGCTGTTCTGGACGGCGGCAACCAGATCGGCCACATGCTGCTGGCCCTGCTGGAGGCTGGCGTAGCCGGGATGCTCGTTGTCGGGGCCGAGCGGCTTGATGAACGAGACAGCGGGCAGGTCGTTGGTGGTCAGGGCGCGCATGAAGTCTTGCTCGTCGCGCAGGTGGGCGGCCCGGCCCGGCGTACCGTCGGCATAGTTGGCGAAGTAGGCGAACGGTTGGTGGTGGTACTGGAACAGCGGGGCGGCATGGCCGGCGACGGCGTCATTCCAGCCGCCCGAATACCAGGCCCAGGAGATGCCCTTGTCGTTCAGCCGGTCCCCGATGGTCGGCAAGGTCTGCTCCGGCACCAGCCGGGTGGTGTCGGTGATGTTCGCCGGGTGCGGGCTGTTGATTGTAAACGAGGTATTCACCACGTAGCCGTCCGGCGTCACCGCCCCGTCCTTGCTGATCACGCCGGTGGCATCCACCTGGGCGACAATAGCGGCGGGCGCGCTCGGCCAGGCCGCGACACAGGCGCAAACCAGAAAGATGTGGTTCATGAACGAGCCACCGAAGGCCGAATGGAACAGGTTGTCGGCCATCGTGTACTGCTGGGCCAGCTTGCCTTCGGGCAGGTTGGTCGCATCAAAGTGGCTCAAGACCAAGCCGCCGTTGTCGCTCCAGGCGACGAATTTGTCCATCTTGCCGCCGTCGATCTGGTATTGCTCCTGATAATAGCGGTGGACCAGGTCGCCGGTCTTGTCGCCGGGGCTGAGATACTGGGTCAGATCGAACGGCTGGACCGGCATGTTCGCCGGGAAGCGGGGGTCGGGACCGGCGGGCTTCAGGTTAGTGTCGATGGGGGCGGGCAGCGTGGTGAGCGGGGTACCCGTCTTGCTCACCTGATTGACTGCCGCCCCCGCGTTCGCCAGGCCGTTGGCACCGGGGAAGTTGCCGTAGAGGCCATCGAAGCTCCAGTTCTCCTGGTAAATAACGATCACATGGTTGATCTTGTTGATCGGCCCTGCCGCCCGTGCCGCCGGGGCCAAACTTCCGGTGAGCATGGTCAACAAGGCGACCAGCGTCAGTAGCGATCCTCGCCTGCGGGATGTGTACATCGTCTCCTCCTCTTTCCTGTGTGGAAATTTGCCATATGGCCGCACTGCCATCGCGGGAGGCATTGCTTGGGGACTGGCGCGGGTTACCCCTCCCCCTGTATCCGGCGCCAGGCGACTGGCATAGAGTCACCATTCGCTACGATAGCACAAGACCGTTAAGCGCGCTTTAACAACTTGTTAGTAAATGTGCTGTGATCGGCTGGGGAAGGGCGGAGACGGCGGAGGACGACGAACTTCGCGTAACAAGAGCACGTCACAGGGGGCATGATCTAGCACAAAGCGGGCCACGTGTCCCACGCTGGCCGGGCCGCTGGCGGGGGCCGGATCGTCAGTGTAGCGGTTGCCAATCAGGATTAGCGTGGGGGGTGAAACGTGAGGCGTGACAAGGGATCAGGGATCAGGGATCAGGATGACGCAATACGCGGCTATTCACGCCTCACGCTTCACGTTTCACGCTTCACCGCTGGGCGATGTCATACGGGATGCCCGATGCCGCTTCTTCATAGCGGGCCAGGACGAAGAGAAGCGAAGAGAGGCGGTTCAGGTAGCGCAGCACCTCCCCGGCGGGCATTTGGCCCTCGGCCACGAGGTGGACCGCCGAGCGTTCGCCACGCCGCACAATGGCGCGGGCCAGATCGAGCGCGCCCGACCCGGCGCTGGCCCCCGGCAAGACGAATTTGCGCGGCATCGCCACGCTGTCCTCCAGGTCGGTAATCGTCTGGACCAGCCAGGCGACCTGATCGGCGCTCATCCGGTAGGGCAGTTTGGGCAACTGATCGGGTGGCGTGGCGATCTCG
>JBBSEL010000626.1:0-3685 GCA_038239755.1 Chloroflexia bacterium
CAGCCCGATCTCGGCGGTGCGGTGGCGGCGGTCGGTGCCGTAGAGCTGGATCGTCCCGGCGAACTTGCCGCCCAGCGTTTCGATGACCAGATGCTGGTCGTCGTCCTTGTCTTCGTCTAGCTCTTTTTCCAGCCGCCGCCGATCCCGGTCGGCGTTATAGGGGTACTCGATTTCGCCCGCCAGCCGCTCTAGCTCGCTGTCGTCGGCATATTTCTGGAAGATCTCGACATCGTCGGGGCGCATGGCCCGCAGCCGGATTTTCTCGCCCACCCACAATTTCAGTGTCATCAGTCCACCACAATCAGTTCGCGTGAGGTGTTGTTCATCCGCTCGGCCCCGTCTTTGTGCAGCACCACCACATCCTCGATCCGCACGCCGAAGCGCCCCGGCAGGTATAGCCCCGGCTCGAGGGTGAAGGCCATGCCCGGCCCCAGCACCTGGGTGTTGCCCGCGACGATGTAGGGCTGCTCTTTGTTGTCCAGCCCGATACCGTGACCCAGGCGATGGGAGAAATACTGCCCGTAGCCCGCCGCCGTGAAGAGGTCGCGAGTCACCGCGTCCAGCGCCTCGGCGGTGATGCCGGGCTTAGCCGCCTGGAACGCCGCCTCTTGCCCCTGGCGGACCAGCTCGTAGACTTGCTGGGCCTCGGCCTCCGGCAGCCGCCCCGCCGCCACGGTGCGGGTACAGTCGGCCTGGTAGCCCCGGTGGTGCCCGCCGAAGTCGAGCACGATCAGGTCGCCCGCCTCGATCACCCGGTCGCTGTAGCCGTGGTGGGGGAACGCGCCGTTCGGCCCGCTGCCCACAATCGGCCCCCAGTCGGCGGTGATGCCGTGATCACGCAGGGTGTCGGCAATCTCGCGGGCCAGCACCCGTTCGGTGCGCCCGACATAGGTCAAGCGGCGGAACTGCTCGAAGGCGGCATCGGCCCGCGCCCCGGCCTCGCGCAGCCCGGCGATCTCGGCCTCGTCTTTGATCAAGCGCAGCGGGGGCAGCACCTTTAGCGCGTTGGTGAAGGCGGCGCGGGGCAAGGCCGCCTGCAAACGCAGGAGGAACCCGGCCAGCAGCTTGTCACTGACCGCCACCGTGCATTCGTTGGCCCCGCCGGGCACCTGCATCAGCCGCGTGACCAATGTCACCGGGTTGTCCTGCTCATCCCAGGGGGCCAGGTGGATCTGAGCGGGCAGGTTCGTCACCGCCTCCGCCTCAAAGCGCGGCATGACCAGATTGGCCGGGCCTTCCTGGTGGACCACCAGCAGCACCATCCGGTCGCCCTGGTGGACATCCAACCCGGTCAGGTAGAACAGGTCGGCAGATGGGCCGACGAACAGGTAGTCCAGGCCGTGGGCATGAAGCGCCGCCTGGGCACGGTGAAGCCGGGCGGCATAGATCGCCGCCGGGTCGGCAGCGGTGTCCGTCGGGGGGGCAGTGGGAGTGGTACTCATCGGGGCATAACCTCCTGGCATTAGCGGGAATGGCAACCGTCAGTGGCGAGTATACCGCAAGCGTTTGTGCGGTGCAAGCGGGGGTGAGTAGTCAGTAGTCAGTGGTCAGTGGTCAGTGGTCAGTGGTCAGTAATTAGGGGGAGGTATTAATGGTTAGTGCGCAACAAAAACCGACCACTGACCACTGATCACTCGTCGCTCCCCAGCCGGGTCAGCCACCATTCGCCGGAGGGCTGGAAGCCGAGGCGGGCGTAGACGCGGGCGGCGGGTTCGTTGCCGGGCATGTAGAACAGGCCGATCTGGCGGCGGCCTCCGGCGAACAGGTGGGCACACAGCCCGCTCACGCAGGCTCCGCTGAGGCCGTGATTGCGGTAGGCGGGCAGGGTAGCGACCCCGCCGATCATGGCGCTGTCGGGCGTCTCGGCGCTGCTCTGGGCCGCCGCCACCACCCGCCCCGCGTGCTCGACCACAAACAGGGTGCGGTGGGCCAGTTGCTCGCCCAGGCGGGCCTGCCACGCGGCGCGGGTGGGCAGGTAGGCCAGGCTGTAGAAGCCGTGGCTGTAGAAATCGATCAACGCTTCCATATCGGCCTCCGTCGCCGGGCGGGATAGGCCGGGCGCGGGCTGGAAGGTGGCCGGGGTGAGCACGCGCAGGGGGCAGCGGTCTTGCCCCTCCACCCGGCGGGAGGGCATCTCGGCCAGCACGGGGATCACCTGGGCTGGCGGGCCGCTGAGCAGTTGCAGGTGGAGCGCGGCCAGCCGGGCACCCAGCGGGCCGTGCGCTGCCGGGTCGCGCCACATCGCCCAGCCGATACCCTCGCGGGCGACCAGGGCCGCCGCCAGATCGGTCGCGCCCGGTGGGGTCCAGCCCCAGGCCCGCACCCCGCCGATCCGCAGCCCCAGCGCCCGCAGATGGCTCTGGGCATACACCCCCGCCAGCCCGTAGCCCGCCAGCAACGCCTCCAGCGCCGGGGCCTCGGCAGGGACCAGGGGACGGGTTTGCTCTAGTAGCGCAGTGTCGATCATAAGGATCCTATCACCTGCGGCAGGCACCCAACCCGGCGAGATCGAGCGTCATTTGCGTGCCGCCAGCGCAAAATTGACAATTGATCGAGCAAAATGCTTGCAAAGATCGGCCTAACGATGTATTATAGGGCCGGGTGAACGGTTACCAGTGACCGGGGCGCTCACCCGTCGCCGCGCTTGCCGGTTCCGGCGGCAAGGCACCGGGAGTCTCCGCAACAGTGATTTTTGGCAATGTCGCCAGGTCAAACTCATGGAGGCGTGTCGGACCGAGTTCCACCACCTGGGCACGCACCGCCTGCGCCGCGACCAACAACGGGGTCAGTTCCACCCCCATACAGCGAGGCGCAAACGGTTGGAGGTACGCTACCCCGGACGCTAAGAGGTTCAGCGTCCCCCGGTAGTTCCCGTTCCGCAAATGATAGAACGCCACCCCAATCTGGAGGATGCCCTGGTAGAGCCGGCGAATGGACCCCGGCTCGTGCATCCAGATCGCTTCGAGCGTTTCGTGGCACTCGAAGTAGGCTCCCCCATTAAATTCGGTAATACCCACCAGCAGTGCCGCCGGTGGCGCATCCAGGCACGTTGGGGACATCGGTGATACTCGTGACCGGGCGGGGCGTCGGCACGGGTGCTCCGGCGCAACGGGTCCCCACCCACTAAAAAGAAGCTGGTATGCTTCTTGCTTGCTCGTTAACCGTGCCGCAGGCGATAAGGCGCCGCTTGCGTTGGGGCGCACCACACACGTCCTACCCATCATCACCAGGGAGGTCCGTATTCATGGCGCACTGGAAACTGCTGTTGAGCCGCCTCATGTTCTCCACCATCTGGGTGGTCATCCTCACCGGACTGGGCGCGTTTTTAGGCGCAATCGTTGGTGTGATTGTCGATCTGATGCTTCAGGCACTACTGGGAATGCCCGCACCGGATCAAGTCGTGCCCGCCATCATGCTCGCCGGTAGCGGCTGGGCATTCTTGTGGGCCATGCGGGTGGCGATTGTTCACCGCAGCGTGGTCGGAAAGATCCCATCGGGCGTGTAACTCCCCTCCGCCGCCCGTTCGCTATACGCCCCCACCCTGGCTGCGTCAGCACCGGGCGGGGGCGTTTTTATGTCCGCCCGCCATCCCTCTGTCCCCGCTGCCGCCGGTTCCTCCCTGACGCAGCAAGAGATGTGCCAGGCAGCCCCACCCTCTACAAGCCCCAGGGCTTATGACATTCTC
>JBBSEL010000627.1:0-3680 GCA_038239755.1 Chloroflexia bacterium
CAGGCCGGGCAGGGACAGGGGCAGGGCAAGGACCAGGCGTGGGCAGCGGGCACACCGAGCCGTTGGCGGTGCCGCCCTCGACGCTGAACGCGCAGGGTACGCCGGTCGGCCTCGCCGCCCGCCCCGGCACCGGCGACACGAGAACCGGTAGCGTCAACGTAGACCCCAACGCAGGCAGCGTCCAGGTGCCCTACGATGATGTCTACGGCAGCTATGCCGCCCAGGCGCAGCAAACGCTCGGCCAGGAGTATGTGCCGTCGGGGATGAAGGAATACGTGCAGCAGTATTTCACGTCGCTGGCTCCGCCCGGTCCCTGATCGGCGTCGGTCGGTGAACGTCTGGGGCCGAATTCGAGTATACATTTGCGTAGATATGGGCGCGAGGATAACCATATGATCGACCACAATGGCCTCGTTAGCGTCGGCATCGGCAGCCCCGCCTCGGCGGTTCCCGACCTGACGTTTCGCCGCTTCCGGGGGGCGGCGGATTACCCGGCGATGGCGGTGGTCCGCGCCGGGAGCCAGGGCGCGGACGAGCTAGAGGCCGGGGTCACCGCCGAAGACCTGGCCCGGCAGTTTGCCCACCCCAAAAACTGCGACCCCGCCCAGGACCTGCTCATGGTCGCGGCGGGCGGGCAGTTGATCGGCTACAACCACATGCGCTGGCAAGACCTGGTTGCTGGCACGCGGCTCTATCACCATTCCGGCTACTTGCTGCCTGCGTGGCGGGGGAGGGGGATCGGGCGGGCGATGGTGCGGGCCAGCGAAGCGCATCTCCAGCACCGCGCTATCGAGCATGGGTACCCCGGCCCGCACATCCTCAGCGCGACGGCCTATAACACCCAGCCTCGCGCCGAAGAATTATTCGTCAGCGAGGGCTACACCCCGGCCTTCCACTTCTTCGAGATGATCCGCCCGCACCTGGACATGGTTCCCGCCCCGCCTATGCCGCCCGGCCTGGACGTGCGCCCGGCGCAGCCCGCCCACTATCGCCCGATCTGGGAGGCCATGCAAGAGGCGTTTGCCGAGGTGCCGGGGGCGCACCTGCACGGCGAGGAGGATTATGCCCGCTGGCTGGATGGCGCGGAGTTCCAGCCCGCCTTGTGGCAGGTGGCCTGGGATGGCGATCAGGTGGTGGGGATGATCCTGAACTTCGTGGACACCGAGGCCAACGCCCACTATGGGCGGCGGCGCGGCTACACCGAGGATATCAGCATGCGCCGTCCCTGGCGGCGGCGGGGGCTGGCCCGCGCCCTGCTCACCCGCAGCCTCGCGGTGCTCCGCGCCCAGGGGCTGACCGAGGCCGCGCTGACCGCCGATCGGGCCAATCTCCTGGCCATCGACCTGTACGAAAGCCTGGATTACCAGGCGATGCGCCGCTTCACCGACTATCGTAAGGAACTGGTGTGAACTACCCTCTGCGCCTGCTGATCCAACCCGACATAGTGCGCCTGACGGTGCAAGACGCCGACGGGGCGGCGGTCTTCTACGCCGAGAAGCGCCCCGACCCGAACACCCCCAAAGAAGACCTGATCGTCGTAGCGACCGACGCGGACCTGGCCTATCCGCTCTACACTATCGGGCGCTTCTTTCCCCGCTGGCTCCAGGTGCAGGATGCCGACGGGCGCGACCTGTGTATGCTGCACGAGTCCCCGCCCAAAGCGGGGCCGTGGAGTCTGGACATCTACGATGTGGGCGACCTGACGCTGCGGATCGCCCGCTATCCGGCGGCAGAACGTTCCGGTGGCCTGGGTGGGCTGGTCAAGGGGCTGGTGGGGCGATCCGCCGTCGCGCCCGGCTATCAGGTGACCACGCTGGATGATACGCCCGTCCTGCGCTTCCAGCCCGATACCGCGCCCGACCAACTGCTGATCGAGCGCCTGGGTCCGCTGAGCGACATGAACGAACGCCGAGCACTGATCAGCCTCCTGGGTATCGCCTTGCAACCGCTGGCCCGCCCAACCCGCCGCCGCTAGCGAGGACTGAGGACTGAGGACTGAGTGCTGAGTGCTGAGTGCTGAGGTATGGGCGTGAAACGTGAAGAGTGAAACGTGAAACGTGATGCGTATTTGTCTAACTGATCATTGCTCATCACTCATCGCTCATCGCTCATTGCTCATTGCTCATTGCTCATTGCTCATTGCTCGTCAGAGAGGAACCGCGATGACTGATCAGATCCCGTCCCCGCCCCCGGCCAACGCGGCCAACTATGCCCTGCTCTTTGGGGCCGACTTCCTCAAGAAGCTGGAGCGGTTGACCCTGATCAGCCGCAAGCTGCGCTCCGGGCGGATGAAGGGCGAGCGCCGTTCGGTCAAGCGCGGCACCTCGGTCGAGTTTGCCGACTATCGCAACTACACCCCCGGTGACGACCTGCGCCGAGTGGACTGGAACGCCTATGCCCGGTTGGAGCGCCTGTTCCTTAAGCTCTTTCAGGAGGAAGAGGACCTGACCGTGCATATACTGATCGATGCCAGCCGCTCGATGGACTGGGGCGATCAGGACCCGCTGGCCGCGACCGACGATTCGCCCGCCACCCCCCGTGCGGCGGCGTACAACCTGGTCTATGCCAAGCGCACCGCCGCCGCCCTGGGCTACATCGCCCTGGCCGGGTTCGACCGGGTGACGGTGGCCGGGTTCAACCGCCAGGGGATGCAGCGCTTCGCCCCTTCGCGGGGCAAGGGCCACGCCGTCACGCTCCTGCGCTTCGTCGCGGGCCTCCAGGCGACGGGCGAGACCGATCTGGATGCCTCCTTGCGCGCCTACGCGGCCTATGCCCGCTATCCCGGCCTCTGCTTCGTGCTGTCCGACTTCTTCACCGCCCACGGCGGCACCGAGGGGCTGGCCGCGCTCCAGGCAGGCGGGCACGAGATCCAGGTGCTCCACATCCTGGCCCCCGCCGAGGTCCACCCCGAACTGAGCCTGGTGGGCGACCTGCGCCTGCGCGACAGCGAGACCGGGGCGGTGCAGGAGGTGAGCATTGACGGCGGCCTGCTCGACCTCTACGCCGAGAAGTTCGCCGCCTGGCAAGGCGCGCTGGAAGGCTTCTGCCGCCGCCGGGGCATCAACTACCTCCAGGTCACCACCGACACCCCCTTCGAGGACCTTGTCCTCCACTACCTCCGCCAGCGCGGCATCGTGCGGTGATGGGGGTTAGGGATGGTTCTTGCCAAATCATCATGCTGGGGCAATCCCCAATGCTGGCGTAGGGGCGTCCGCCGGACGCCCCATACGCATCAAGCTTAAATTGCTTAGTACGAAAAGGGCTAATGAAAGGATCATTTATTATAAGGGTCGGGAGACCAGGCTGCCGCGCCGAGGACCCGGGTCCGCCCGGCGGGGCGGCGGCACCCCCGCCGGAGGGCGGTACCCCTGCCGGAGCGGCTCCAGGGCCGGGCGGCACCCCGGTGCCCTCCCTGGCGCTGACCCCTATTTTGGTAGATTATACCTTTCATTAGCCTTATCCCTCAGCAGAAAATTAAGTTTGATACGTATGGGGGCGTCCGCCGGATGCCCCTACGGCGACAGCTTCCCACCGTTTAACGATGTTGCACTAGCCAGAAGTGCAGAAGTGAAAGTTGGCAGCGCATGGTATACTAGTTAGGGTAAGGGTCATCATCCCGCTACGCGATCCGATCATCCTGAGTATCAAAAAGTCAACGTATGAAGCAGAAGATCTTGCCG
>JBBSEL010000628.1:0-3669 GCA_038239755.1 Chloroflexia bacterium
CTATCCCCCGGCGCGCCCTTTGGGGTCACCTTGACCCAACTCGTCATCCAGGCACCCACTGAGATCTGGGCGTTAGGCAACGGGTCGCCCGAGCGGTTGCTGCACGGCGATGGTACCACCTGGGCGGCAGTGCCGGTGCCGCAGCCTGGAGGAGGCAGCACCTTCACTGCCCTGGCCGCCCCGGCTGACGGCCCGCTGTGGCTGTTCGGCGAAGTCCGCGGCCCTGGCCGGTCTGCCCCGGTTATCGCTCGTTATGCGCCCTAAGCGCATTGGTCACTAGTGCAACGTCATGCGGCGGGGCCGCATGGCGCTGCCTCGGGAAAATCCCGCAGGATCAGGCAACAAGAGCAGGTGCAATCGGCATCCTGCAGCGTAGTTGCTCCAGTCGCCGCACGTGCTACCGTTCCAGATGCTCGTTTTCGCGCTGATCCCCGTCGTCCGTTCTGTAGCAGGTAGTAGACGATGCTGATTTTCTATGCCAGCCTGACCTTTCGGGTGGACAGGCTCAGCGCGCTGGTGCGGCGGGGCGGCGCTAATCGCGCACGCCGCGGTGATCCGCCGGACACCGCGCCCCGGCGGAGGCACCGCCTCCGCTGGAGCGGCGCATCGAGAGAAGCCCAATGGACAAGCACAGAAACAGCCTGTAGCGCACCTGCTGCGGAGGCCTTGCTGAGTACGGCAATTACCTGCGCCCCCCAAATCCAGCACTGGCCGGAAGGACACTGCCATCGCCGCGCGTCCCTGCCTCCGCCGCGTGGCCGATGGGGGATCACGGTCATGGGCAAGTCAGGGATCGACATCTCCGGAACCCGGTCGAGCCGCCATCCCTGCGCCGGCCCCGCGATAATCTAGGCCACGCGGCGGAGGGGATAAGAACACCTGAAAGGCGGGCGGCGAAGGGATCCAAGACTGCACGCCCGTCGAACGGCTTGGTCAGGACGGCGATGTTACGAGCGTGCGCCCCCTAGTCCTCCATCTTCTGGCGATAGGGATGCCTGCCGTCGCGCATCGTGCTGGCATAAGGGGAAGACAATATAGAGATGGCCGCCCAATCCAGTCTTCCAGATCTGCACTGCGGCGATAGAATCGGCGGATCCGGCTAGGCGATACCCCGCCCACCCACCCCGCCCTGGGTAGAAGAACCCACCGATCACATCTCGTCATTATGAGCAACAATTAAGCTGTTATTAATCGTAAATTCTATACTACAAGCCCGCTATGGGGCACATTACGGTTGTTATGTGATCCATCGCCAATAGTGAAGGTTGTGCCAGCCCATTGGAAGCGGCTGCCACATCTTCGTGGCTGCTGCCTCCCGCTGGAACAACACATTTACGCTGCCCCTTCGGACCTGCACGACAGATGGATCAGCGTGGGGCAATAGCGCGCTAAATAGGGTCTATCCGGTGGTGTTGCATCCGGGTCTAGGCGATCGAGTGACTCGTTTAGCACGACAAGGGATCGCTTTCATTCCAATATCTCAGTTATGTCAATGTATTTAGCAGCCCACTCGATAACTCGCTAACGGAGCACTCCTACCGATCACTCGATGAGTCGAAGGACATCCTCATCTCCGGCAGATCACTCCCCGAAGGAACGACCGGCCAGAGCAGTTGGTGTAATGTCAACGGGGTCTCTACATACGCCTCTTCAGAGTAGTGGCGCATCTAGCCTACAGACATGCATTAGCCAGCGTCCAAATGAGGCTAACTCGTCAAATGGGCACTGACACACCAATTACGGTCCGGTCAGTGGCTGACCGCGCGGCCAGGCCTCCCGCCCTCGCCCAGCTAGGGCAGGGTTAGCTGCGACATCGAAGGCCGAGGGGCCACGCGCATAGAGATTCGGGGACCCGGGGTTGGGATTTGGAGTTGCCAGTGCAGGGTGGAAGAGGTGGGCGTACTTTCCGCCAGGGCTATAATACTCTGGATGTAGGGTGGCCCGCTGCGATCGTGGAGGTATCCCCCCCTTGCAGCGCGATGGGCGGCGTGTGCCTCGCTGTACGAGAGCACGTAAGCAGCCAGCCGGGTTTTGGATCGATGAACTGTGCGTGACATGCGTAACCAGCTCGGCTACGTAATCCGGCCCGTAGCCATTAGCTGCTGCGGCCTGAGCGGTAGCATGCGCCTCATCAAGGGCCATACCGGTTGCTTTTGTGATCAACTCAGTATCCCTAGCGATTTGATCGATTAGTTCACCACCACCCTCTCCTGCGGGTGGTTGATCTTGCTTATCTGACTCTGACTCAACGAGATCTGACTCGGCGGCAACTGCTGCCGCTTTAGAGCGGCGCGGCCTGCCGTTCTGGATCGGCAATCTCTGCCGATCCACCGTGCTTTGGGGGGCACGTAAAGGGATGGGGGTGAGATGATACAGATTCGTCAAGCCCTGGCCGCGGCGGCGTAGGCTAACCAAACCCGCAGCGACCAGGTTGTGAACTGCCGTGCGTACTGTGCGCTCGGAGCATCCAACTTCGGCGGCCAGACGAGTCTGGCCTAGGTAGGCATAGCCGTCGGCATCGGCGTAGCTGCGCAAGACATCGTACGTGGTTTTCTGGATGGGGGTGAGAGTACGGCAGCGCACGACGCTGACAGGCGTCTGCACAAAGAAATCAGGCTGCGCGGGCGGCGTGTAGCCGAAGGCGCGCGGCGATGGTGACGGCATCGCGTGGCTCCTTTTGGGTATAGAGAACCACCCTCCCTCTTGACAGGCTGCGCGCAATCTGCTATGATGAACTCAATTCGCAGACAACACGCTGCCCTCCACAGAGGGTGGCTCCAATTTTTCAAGAAACCCGCGATTGCTTTGGCCGGCGTTCCGCGGGTTTCGCCGTTTTTGGCTCCGGTATGTACCGGGGCCGTTTGGTTATCTGGGCATGGCGCAGCGGGGCATCCGGGGCGACCTACCTCAGTGATTCAGACTCTAGCACAAATGCCCAACTTATGCTAGACTCTCGTCCGTATTCGCATGATCAACTTTTTTTGATTCGGTGCATTTCATGGGGAAAGTCTTGGAAAGAGGTATCTCCTTCCGGTTATGTAATGCGGGTGGAGTGGGTCTGGGGAGCAGTGGATACTAGCCGGGGCCGTTGGATGGGTACAAAAGGTGACGACGTCCGACAGTGCTATGCTTCACCTCGGCACTTGTGAGCGCGCCACGACGTGCGTGAACTAGGTCTTGTGGAGACGGTCGTGCCACTGGCCTGTTCAGGGTGATGAGGTGCTGGAACTTTGTCGCACTCCTGAGGAGCCCCCCCCACCGTCCTATGTGTATCGTCCGGAGATCCCCAGGAAAGAAATTACGTGCAGAGTAGGAGCCATTAAGCACCCTCGGCAAGCAGATCCCGGATCTTTAGGACCTGTTTGCCGAGGATCGCGATCTCGTCACAGTAGGCAACCATCTACAAGGTTGATAGCTACTCTCTCTTTAGTTCATCGTACCAAGTGCTAAGCCAGGCGCGTGCTTCGTCATAGCGCGCAGCGGGCAGGTTGTGGTAAGAGGTGATGCGGAAGCGTCGGTACAGCTCGCCCCAGACCCGCCCAAAGCCATTAGCATCCCCAGCGGCGGTGAGTAGCATTGCCACGTTCTTGACTGCCCCGGCAATCTCCGCCGCTTGGTCCTCGCTGATCGTCGCTCCGCTGCTCAAGCGCAGTTCTAACGCGCCGATCC
>JBBSEL010000629.1:0-3669 GCA_038239755.1 Chloroflexia bacterium
GGGCGCGGTCGAAGCGATCGTTTGCGCCTGGGCGATCCAAGAGAACTGCATACCGGGCACGATCAACCTCGACGACCCCGACCCGGAACTGGACCTGGACTATACCCCGAACATTTCGCGCCCCCGCAAGGTGGACGTGGCGTTGAGCAATTCTATCGGCCTGGGCGGTCACAACTCGTGCCTCATCCTGCGCCGGGTCAGCATTGGTGATGAGGAGGAAGGCCGGAATGGTCGATAACATAACGGAACGCGCGCGGCCAGCCGGGCCGCGCGTGGTCATCACCGGGCAATGGGCATTCACGCCCAATGGCAACAGCCCGGAAGAGTACTGGAAGAATCTGGTCGAGGGGGTATCCGGCATCGGCCCGATCACCAGCTTCGACGGCAAAGACCTCCAGGTCAAGGTGGCGGGCGAGGTCAAAGACTTCCGCCCCGGCGACTGGATGGAGGCCCGCGAAGCCCGGCGGATCAACCGCTTTGCCCAGCTCGCCGTCGCCTCGGCCCGCCAGGCCTTGGACGACTCGGGCCTGGCGATCACCGATGAGAACGCCGACCAGATCGCGGTGATCTTTAATACCGGTGGGGGCGGCGTCACGGCGACTTATGAAGAGTCGGTGGTAGCCTACACCAAAGGGGTGAGCCGGGTCAGCCCGCTGTTCTTGCAGGGCATGATCGCCAACATGGCCGCCTGCCAGGTGTCGCTGATCTTCGGCATCAAGGGGCCACTGGTCACGTCGGTAGCGGCCTGTGCCAGCAGCGTCTACTCGTTTATTGACGCCTATCACATGCTGCGCCGGGGCGAAGTCGTTGCCGTGGTCGCCGGGGGCACCGAATCGACCCTCAACGGCCTGGCGATTGCCAGCCTCCAGAACATGCACGCGCTGTCGCGCAGCACCCGCCCGGCCAGCGAAGTGAGCCGCCCGTTTGATAAGGATCGGGATGGGTTCGTCTTTGCCGAAGGGGCCGGGGCGGTCATCCTCGAAACCGAGGAGCACGCCCTGGCGCGGGGAGCGCACATCTACGCTGAAGTGTTGGGCGGCGCACAGACGGGGGATGCCTACCATGTCACGGCCCCGGCCCCCGGTGGGGCGGGCGCGGCGCTGGCGATGAAGCGGGCGATCACCTGGGCCGGGTTGGTGCCAACCGACATCGACCTGATCGTGGCCCACGGCACCAGCACCCCGCTGAACGATGCCGCCGAAACCGCCGCGATCAAGACTGCCTTTGGCGAACATGCCTACCGGGTGGCGATCACCGCGCCCAAGTCGATGATCGGCCACGGCATGGGCACGGCGGGGGTTCATTCGGGCCTCGCCGCCATCTTCGCCCTGCGCGACCAACTGGTCCCCCCGACCCTTAACCTCCATACGCCTGATCCCGACTGCGACCTGGACTACACTCCCAACCAGGCCCGCCCACTGAAGATCGACCGGGCCATCATCAACGGCTTCGGCTTCGGGGGCATGAACGCGGTGACGGTGCTGCAAAAATACGAGGTTTGAGGTTTGAGGTTTGAAGTTTAAGGTTTAAGGTTTGAAGTACGAAGAATGAGGTTTGAGGTTTGAGGTGCCGGACAGCATACCTCAAACCTCAAACCTCAAACTTTAGACTTCCCTCATCCCGCCGTCCAGTGCAGTTGGATCTGGTTCCCGGCGGGGTCGTAGAAGCTGACCAGGCGGCTGCCGGGGTCGGCGGGATCTTCGCTGTGTTCCACCCCGGCCTTGTGCAGCCGGGCCATCGCCTCGTCCATGTCGCGCACTTCCAGGATGACGGCGACGGTGCCCGCCGGGCCGAGTTGCCCGGCTTCGGGGGTGCCCAGGCCCAGGCGCACAGTGGTGTTGGTGTCGAACAGCGCCCAGTGGGGCGGGGCATCGGTGCGGAAGGTTTCGCCCAGCCCCAGCGTTTCGGTCCAGAAGCGGCGGGCGTCTTCCCACTCCGGGTAGGCGGTGATGTACCAGAGCAGGTCGATCCCGGTGACGAGGCCATCGGTGCTGGCGGCGGGGGGCGTGGTCGGGGCGGGGGCGTCGGTGCCGGGCTGGCGCAGTTGCAGCCGGTTGCCTGCCGGGTCGTAGACCGTGGCGCGCAGGCCGCCGTCCGGTTCCGGCTGCGGCTCCTCGCAGGTGATGTTCTGCGCCACCAGGGCCGTCAGCGCCGCGTCCAGGTTGGGCACGGTAAAGACCGGCACCGCGCCGCCGTGCAGGTCATCCGGCCCGCTCCCGGCCAGGGCCAGCCGCACCGGCCCCCCGGTCCCCAGTTCCAGCCATTCGTATGCCTTATGCAGGCCGGTAGGGGCCAGCCCCAGCACGCGGGTGTAAAATTCGCGGGCGGCATCCCAGTCCTCGACCAGATACCAGACCACGTCCAATTGCAAACGGTCCACAAGTGCCATAGAAACTCCTCTGCCAAAACAGCAATGTATGTTGGGTAACAAGCGTGCCCAGTATAGATCGGGCAGGCCGGAGTGTCAACTGTGCGCGACATATCCCTGTTGTTTCTTGACATGGGGATCAGGATCACGTATGGTAGAGTAGTCTATGGTAATGATAGGCGTTATTACACAGCGGCACACCCTTTGCTCTAAGTCGTTGCACCGGAATTATGTTGTGCCGGTTTGCCTGGTGTGTTGTAGGAGGAATTAGCGATGGAAGTGCCCGAACCCACTGGTCTGGCTGAGGGGGTACAGCGCGTGCTGATTGCCGATGCCGACCCGGAAAGTGCGGCCCTGGCCGAGGCAACCCTGACCGCCGCCGGGTACGAGGTGACGATTGCGACCAGCGGCGCGGAAGCCCTGCATTTCACCGATGCCGACGCGCCCGACCTCTATGTCCTGGACCGCGATCTGCCCGAGCTAGACGGCTTGCGGGTGGCGCGCTACCTGCACCGCAGCTATCAGGTGCCGATCAGCCGGATCGTCGTGCTCGACTCCTCTGCCGCCGCCTCGCACTATCACCCGCAAGTCAAAGCCCTGGTGCTGCGGAAGCCGTTCACCGGGGTTGAATTGCTGCTGACGGTGATGCGCCAGTTAGAACAAGTGGGACAAGCCCTGGTCCTGAAGGTGCCCCGCCCGCGAGGCCGCCCGCGCAAGATTCGCTGATCCTCGGCTCTGGTCGCGCCCCCTGATCGGATGGACAGCACAAAGATGGCACAGGAGACGGATTGTCTCCTGTGCCATCTTTTGTTATGCTAGGGCCTGGGTGCCCAATGCGGGCTAACTCCCGATGCTCATCTGCCGCCCCTCCGGGGCTTACCGTGGGGCGCGGTTCCCACAGTTCGCACTGTGGGCTAGACTCTGTCGCCCCTCCGGGGCTGGATCGTCCAATCACCTGACGGGCAGCACTGGGTTCTAGGCGTTGGTCGGGGAGGATGTTGCCGCGATGCGGCGGGCGGTGGCCGCTGCCGTGCGGGCCGCTTTTGTTTCCAGGCGCAGGAGGCGTTTGTCTAGATCGGCGCGGGTGTGGGGCGGGGCGGCGAGGAGGTGCCAGGGGTTGGTACAGATGTCGAGGGCGCGGCGGACTAAGGCAGTGGCAGCGGCGTAGTCCTTCAACCGGTGTTCGTAGTGCTTGGCGAGTTCGACGTAGGGGAAGATCAGCGTCGTCTCGCCCGCGACCAATTCTTCCCAGATGCGGAGCGCCTCGTGGGTTTCCCCCAGCCGCCGGTAGAGCGTGGTCA
>JBBSEL010000630.1:0-3666 GCA_038239755.1 Chloroflexia bacterium
CGGTGGGCAACCGGGCGATCCTGGCGGTGCTGTACGACCCCGGCAAGGACGGCCAGAAGGGCGCGACCGAACGCACCATATCGATCCTCTCGACGGCAGGTGACGAAACGGTCAAAACCTTGACCTTTAAGGCCAACATCCCCTAGCGCCGCGCACCCGCCGTCCGACCCCGCGCACCACCGGCCAGAGACCCAGCGACGCTATGGCGACTTTCCTCTTCAAGCTGATCCTGAGTCCCCTGCTGATCGGGGCGATCAGCTTGCTGGGGCGGCGCTGGGGACCGGCGATCAGTGGGTGGCTGATCGGCCTGCCGCTGACTTCCGGCCCGGTGGTGCTGTTCCTCGCGCTGGATCAGGGCACGGCCTTCGCCGCCGCAACCGCCACCTCGCTCATGCCGGGTATCATCACCGTCGGCGTCTTTTGCCTCACCTATAGCTGGGCCGCCCGTCGCTGGGCCTGGCGACCCGCCCTACTGGTGGGATGGCTGGCGGCGTTTGCCTCCACTGCCGTGCTGACCCAGATCACCCTGGCGGCGGTCCCCGCCTTCGTGGTGGTAGTCGTGATCCTGGCGGCGATCCTGCGGCTCCTGCCCCCCGCCGGTGGCCCGCCGCTGCTCGCTGCCACGCCGCGCTGGGAGATTCCCCTGCGCATGGTCGTTGCCAGCGGCTTTGTGCTGACGATCACCGGGCTGGCCCAGGTGCTAGGGCCGCATCTCAGCGGGCTGCTGGCCCCGTTCCCCATCTTCGCCAGCATCCTCGGCGGATTCACCCACTATGCCCAGGGGGCCGCCGCTGCGGGCAAGCTCCTGCGCGGGGTGGTGCTGGGGTCGTTCAGCTTTGCCGGGTTCTTCCTGGTCGTGGCCCTCTTGCTCCAATCGCTCGGCATCGCCGGGGCGTTTCTCGGTGCGTCGGTCATCGCCCTGGGGATGCACAGCATCTCGCTGTGGGTGATCCGGCGGAACCGGGCCGGGGTACCCGTACCCATAGCCGACGGGTGACTGCCCCGTCATCGGTGCCCTATCAATATAGGCAGTGCAGTGCATCCCGAAGGTTTAACCGCCCTGGCATCCCCCATGCTATAGCTCCTGTACAGCACGGCCCGGTGCCGCTTGCAATTGTGTAGCAAAGCAGCGCACAGGGCGGGATGGATATTGACACCAGACACGAAACTGTGTAAGCTAAAGCGCACCGACACCCCTGGCAACGATGCAGGGTGCGCAGACCAGGGCCAGGGACTATGAGCAGGAGGAAAGCAGCAGGCTATGCAAGATATTCGGGACATTAAAGTGCGGGTCACCGACGACCGCCCAGGCCAGGTAGATACCGACGCCCTGGTGATTAACTGGTTCCGTGAGGAAAAGGGCACGCTGCCCGCCGAATGGGCCGATCTCGACAAGGCGCTGGACGGTGCCCTGGCCGAGGCGTTGAAGGGCGATGACTTCAAGGGCGAGATTTACGAAGCGGAGCCGATCCGCACGCTGGGACGGATCAAGGCCGGGCGCATCCTGCTGATTTGCAGCGGGCGGCGCGAGCGCTTCGGGGTGATCCAGGCCCGCAACGTGGCCGCCGCCGCCACCCGCAGGCTGCGCGACCGGGGAGTCAAGCGCATCGCCTACGCGATCCGCACCCCCGGAATCCCCGCTGCCCGCGCCGCGCAAGCCATCGTGGACGGTGCGCTCACCGGCCCGCTCGAACCCGACCTGTACCGGACCGAGAACAAAGAGACGCGCCAGATCACCGACGTGACCGTGATCACCGCCAGCAGCGATGATCGCAAAGCGGCGGAAGCCGGGGCCGAACGCGGGGCCGCGATCGCCCGTGGGGTCGCCTTCACCCGCAGCCTGGCCGACGAACCGGCCAACATCATGACCCCGGTCGAAGTCGCTACCCGCGCCCAGGCGATGGCAAAAGCGGTGGGCCTGGATTGCGATGTGCTGGACGAAAACCAACTGCGCGAGCAAAAGATGCTCTCCCTGTTGAGCGTGGCCGACGGCAGCCAGCACCCGGCCCGCGTGGTCGTGCTCAGCTATCGCGGCGACCGGGGCAGCAACGAGATTCTGGGCCTGGTCGGCAAGGGCGTCACCTTCGATACCGGCGGCATTTCGATCAAGCCTGCCGAGAACATGCACTTTATGAAGTACGACATGTGCGGGGCCGGGGCTGTGCTCGGGGCGATGCAGGCCATTGCCCAACTTAAGCCGAAGGCCAACGTAATCGGCGTGGTCGGTCTGGTGGAGAATATGCCCGACGGCAAGGCAACCAAGCCGGGCGACGTGGTGCGGGCCGCGAACGGCAAGACCATCGAGATCCTCAACACCGACGCCGAAGGCCGCCTGGTGCTGGCCGATGCGCTGGATCTGGCCCGCCGCCGAGGTGCCACCCGGCTGGTGGATGCGGCCACGCTGACCGGGGCAATGGTCATCGCGCTGGGCAATATCACGACCGGGGCGATGGGTGCGCCGCAAAGCTGGGTGGATCAGGTGCTGGCCGCCGCCGGATCGAGCGGCGAACGGATGTGGCAGATGCCGCTCTTCCCCGAATACAAAGAGCTGATCGAAAGTCCGATTGCCGACCTGGCGAACACCGGGGGCCGAGCCGCCGGGTCGATCACGGCGGGCCTGTTCCTCCAGGCGTTCGTGGCCGACACCCCGTGGGTCCACCTCGACATCGCGGGCACGGCCTACAGCGAGCGCGGCAACACCTATGCCTCGAAGGGCGCGAACGGGGCCGCCCTGCGGACCTTCGTGGAGCTTGCCAGCCCCAGCCCGGCAGACGCAGAATAGTTGTCCAGGCCGTAACGTCGCCAGGGCCAGGACGTTGTAATACATAGTAGAATCTGAGCCGCGTACCCTTTCGCCGGGGTACGCGGTCGCTTATACCCCGTAAGCACGTAGAGGAAAGGCAGGACCGCTGTGGGCGGACAGGGTCAGCGCCGCATCCTCGTGGTCGATGACGACTTTTTCATCAGCGATCTCCTGATGCAGCATCTCACCGAACAGGGCTACGCCGTAGACGTGGCAATTAATGCGCGCGCCATGGGCCGCCACCTGGAACTGCACCCCCCCGACCTGATCACCCTCGACATCATGCTCCCCGGCATGGACGGCAGCGAGATCGGCCACCTCTTACGGGTCAACCCGGCCACCGCCCGCATCCCCATCCTGGTCATTTCCGCCGACCGCCGCATCGCCCGCAAAGCCGAGAGCGTCCGCGCCGACGGTTGGATCGCCAAGCCGTTCGACCTGGCCGAGGTGGTGGCGAAGATCGAGGAGATTTTGGCGCGTGATGCGTGATGCGTGATTTCGTACTGCGTATTGTGTATTTTCTAATGCCTGACCTCTGACCCCTGACCCCTGACCCCTGACCCCTGATCCCTCAACTACTCGCTGCTCGCTGCTCACGGCTCACTGCTCCTCACGGCCCGTCCAACGTCAGCGTGTGGCCGATGCCCAGCGCCTCGATCCAGAGGTTGCCGGGGGCTAGATGCATCGGGGCTTCGTTGCCGTCGAGCAGGACCAGGGGCGAGTCGATGGTTTTGCGGCTCCAGTAGCCCCACTCGAAGTGGCCGTTGCTGGCGATCAGGGCCGTGTTGCGTCCGGTGGTGTCGGTGCCCATGCGCCCCTTCTCGTCGCCCGCTAGCTCCCAGACATGCGAGAAGAGGATCGCC
>JBBSEL010000631.1:0-3658 GCA_038239755.1 Chloroflexia bacterium
GCCTGGCGTGACGCGGCGGAATACAAGTTCATCAGCAGCGCGATCATCCCCCCCACCGAGTTTGTGCCCGGCGAAGTGACCTACCGCCGGGTGCGCGAGACGGGCGGGCCGACGGCGCAACTCTGGTCGCTCTGCCGCACCAACGACGAACTGCTCGACCATCGGCGGCTGCTGGTGCTGGGGCGACCCGGCATCGGCAAAACGAGCCTGTTGCAATTCCTCGCCCGGCAGTACACCGACGCGGGCGGCGCGCTCCTGCCGGTCATCGTCAGCCTGCGCACCTGGGCCGACCCTGCCGGGGCACCGCGCTCGTTGCTCCAATTCATCAAAGATTTCCTGATCAACCCTGCCGACCGCAAGACCTATCCCCGTGGGGCGGGCCTCGCCGCCAACCTGGACGCCTACCTGGCCGACCGGGACCAGCAACGGCGGTTGATCTTCTTGCTGGACGACTACAACCGGATGCCGCACGACGATGCCGCCGACTACACCCGCCGCCTAACGGCGATCCGTGATTTTGCCGACACCTATTACCGGGCGGTGGTGGTTATCGTCAGCCGCTCGTTGGACTATGATGGCGGGCTGGACGGCTGCGACCCCGAATTCGAGGTGGTGGAGGTCAACCCCTGGGGCCGGGCGCAGATCACCGAATACCTGCGCCGCAACGCCCCCGAACTCTTGCCCTTCGCCAACGATCCCCGCCTGCTCGATCTGGCCGATATTCCCAACCAACTGGCCCAACTGGTCGAGGTGATCCGCGCCACCAAACAGCCCCCGCAGACCCTGTTCGGCAGTGTACAGGCGCTGGTCGGGGCGTTCGTGGAGCGGCTGTTCACCTTCAGCGAACAGGCGGGGCGCGGCGACCCGGCGCGGCGCGGCGAGGTGCAGGCGGCGCTGACCCAGGTCGCCGCCGGGCTGGCCCGCGACGACAAGAAGGGCACGTATATCGACTATCCCCAGGTGGTCAGCTATCTCGATGCCGCCACGCCCGCGCTCGATACTGACCGGGTGTTGCAAATCGCCGCCGATGCGACCATCCTCGACGTGGTGCCCGGCGTGCGGCAGGTCGGCTTCGAGGGGCAGGAATTGGAGGACTATTTCGCCGGGCTGGCGGCGGGCGTGACGGCCCCGGCGGCCCTGGCCCAGGCGCTAGCAACCGGCCAGCAAGACGCACTACAGGTGGCCCGCACTCTCGATCAGGCGGGCTTGTTGACGACCTATGTCCCTACCTCCTGACCCCCCCACCGGGGCCGACGGGGTGCCGATCACCCCCGACTCGCCCCCGCCCATCGCCCGCCCCCCCGCCGATGGGACCGATGTGGCCGCGCTGCGCCGAGCCACGCTCCAGGGCTTGCGCGCCCTGATCTATGCAGCGGGCGAGCCACCTGCCAAACCTGTCGCCGCGTTCCGCCCCGAACACGATCCCGCCTTGCGCCGCCGCACCGAAGCGGTGGAGATGGTCGGACGCTTCCAGGACCCGGAGGCGGTGACGATCCTGGCCGAGTTGCTAGAGCGGGGCGAAACAGCGATCCCCTATCCGGCGGGGCGCTGGCTGCGTGACACGGCCTTGCAGGTGCTCCTGCGCTCAACCCGTCTCCCGGCCCCGGCGGTCCAGGCGGCGCTGCTGCACCACTACAGCATCCTGCGCCACCCGTTCCCCTGGCAGTGGAGCGCGGTCTATGACGACCTGCCCCTGCTGGCCCGCTATGAGAAGTTGGGGATCTTCTTCCGCGCCTTCTGGCTGTGGCCGCTGCTGATCGGGGCGATCCCGGCTCTGGCCCTGGCCTGGCAATTCTGGACGAGACCGCACCTGACCACTGCCGATCTACCTATGTCCCTTGTTATTACCTTGGGGGCCGGGCTGGAAATTTACCTGACCCATCAGGTGTTGATCGCGCTGCTGGCCGGGCGCTACGGGCCGCCGGTACTCGTGCCCGGCGGCGTGTCCGACCGGGCAAAAGGGTGGGTGGGGGCGGCGCTGGCCGCGCTGCTGGGAGTGATTGTCGTGCTGATCACGTCGGGCAGCTTTCAGTTCAGCCAGGGCGGGGTGTCGCTGGGGGCGCTGGGGCTGCTGACGGCGGTGCTCCTGGCGCCGCTCTTGCTGCTGCCCACGTTCATGCTGGCCCACGACCTGGAAGGGGCCGCCCGCTATGGGCCGAAGGGCCAGAACCGCCGCCTGCGGGCCTGGGCGGTGATGCTGCGGCGGCTGACCGACCTGACCTATATCCTCGTGCTGCCCGGCCTGGCCGGGGTACGGTGGAGTCAAGGCGAACCGTTTGGTCCGGCAGTCGCGGTCTATCTCGTGTATCTCCTCGTCGTCCCCTTCGTGGTGGCGGTGGGATTAGGGCTGCTCACCCGCCTGGGGGCACGCCGCCCGCCGCCGCCCTCCGCCTCTGGATGAACGCCGCCTGCAACCTTTGGCCGATCTGCATCGTCTAATAGGATGAAGCTGCCTACTTGGAGCCGATGCGGTAGTAACTCGCGGGATCCGGTGGGCATTGCACCCAGTATATAAGCGCGTAAAGGCGTCATTATCGATAGAACGCACAAGCACAATGCGTTAAGCTAAACACGAGGCCGGGAGACGGGCTTGGCCCCAAAGGAGACAGAGCGATGATGAATCAGCTCCGCTGGATGGGGGGCGCGTTCGGTTTCTTGCTGATCGTGGGCCTGGCGCTGCTGTTAATCCGGGGGTTCCCCCCGCCGCCGGGACCTACGCCCACGCCTGCGACACCGCTCAGCGCCAGTGTCGCGGCGGCCACCCCCGAAGCCTATGTCTGTAGTGACGGCTCCGACTGCACCACTCCGGCGGTCTTCGGCCAGCGCGTCTATACCAACAATGCGGCCCGTACCGGCCCCACCGGCACCGCCGATTTGCAAACCCGCACGACGGTTTTTCACCTGGACCACGATTCTCGCTTACGGTTTCGGGACGTCAACGACTCCGTCACGCAGCTTGACCTCTGGCTGGGCCGACTGTTTGTGAGTCACGACCAGCAGGGCCATGATCTAATCCGCGTGGAAGCGGGCAGGCCCGTGATACAGGCGCTTGATACGCGCTTCAGCGTGGCCGTGTCGGATCAAGGCGTCTACGTCGCGGTGCCCCCAGGCGGTGGGCAGGTGACGGTCCTGCTCGGGCCATCCTCCCTCGTTCTGACCGCAGGCTGGGAACTGCTGGTGCCTTCCGGCGCAACCGTGCTGCCCGCGCCTCAGCCGATCAGCGCCGCTGAAGTGCGGCGCTGGGATGTGGTCAGTTGCGCCTGGCAGAGCATCAAGGTCGTGCTGACTCCCGGCGCGCTGCCCACGCCCGCTGAGTGCGCGGCGACCTCAACGGATACCCCAACCCCGGTGCCGACCAGCACCCCCGCGTTACCGACCGACACCCCGCTACCCTTTGTGACGGATACGCCGATGCCGCCGACCGACACGCCGACCGACACGCCGACGGATACTCCCACGGAGACGTCGACGCAGACCCCGACGGAGACAGCGACGGACACACCGACCAGCGGCCCAACCTGGACGCCGACCGACACCCCCACAGAGACGCCCACGGAGACGCCCACGGAGACGCCCACGGACACACCGACAGCGGAGAAAGCGCCCGATCCCCGGCTCTACCGGGGTACCTGGCTGATTACCAACCAGGCCGCTGCCC
>JBBSEL010000632.1:0-3654 GCA_038239755.1 Chloroflexia bacterium
CTCGCGGAGGTTGCCCTCCGCTTGCCGGGGCGGCACAACATCCTGAACGCGCTGGCCGCGCTGGCTGTGGCTGTGCGCCTGGGGGTCGCGCCGACCGTTGCGGCGGCGGCACTGGGGCGTTTCAGCGGCACCGGGCGGCGGTTCGAGCCGAAGGGCAGCGCCCAGGTTGTGCTGGTGGTGGACGATTACGCCCACCACCCGACCGAGATCGCGGCGACCTTGGCAGCGGCGCGGCGGCATTATCCCGACCGGCGGCTGGTGCTCGCCTTCCAGCCGCACACCTACAGCCGCACGCGGGCCTTCTTGCCCGACTTCGCCACGGCGCTGGCTGCCGCCGATGTGGTGATCGTCACCGAAATCTATGCCGCCCGCGAACGCGATACGCTGGGGGTCAGCGGGCAGGATATTGTCGCCCTGCTGGACGCGGCGCACCCCGGCAAGGCGCAGTTCGCGCCCGACCTGGCGGCGGCGACGCGGCGAGTGCAGGCTGTCCTGCGCCCCGGCGACCTGTTGCTGACGATGGGTGCAGGCGATATCTGGCAGGTGGGCGACGTGATACTCGCAAGTTTGAAGTCTGAGGTTTGAGGTTTGAGCTATGCATAATCTGACTCTCGAACCGGATACCTTAAACTTCAAACCTCAAACCTCAGACCGTATGCTTGACGATTTTGTGCGCGACTTGGAAGAGGCGACCGGGGCGACGGTGCGGCGGGGGGAACCCCTGGCGCGGCATACGTCGCTGGGGATTGGCGGGCCTGCCGATCTGTTCCTGGTCGCGTCGAGCGTGGAGATGTTGACGACGGTGGTGCAGGTGGCGCGGTCGGCGGAGGTGCCCTGGCTGGTCATCGGCAACGGGTCGAACCTGCTGGCGCTGGATGGGGGTGTGCGCGGGCTGGTCATTAAGAACCGGGCCGACGCCATCCGCATGACCCCGTTCGACGCTGCGGGGCGCGAACTGCCTTCGGATGCGACGGACGACGCGGTCAGCAGCCTGTGGCAGGTGGATGCCGGGGTGTTGTTCCCGACCCTGGCCCGGGCGACGGTGGACGCGGGCTGGACCGGCATGGAATGGGGCCAGAGCGTGCCGGGCACCGTCGGCGGTGGGGTGGTCAGCAACGCTGGGGCGCACAGCAGCGACCTCCACGCCAGCCTGACCCGCATCTGGGTCCTCACCGCCGAGGGCACGGGGGAAGAATGGCCTGCTGAACGGTTGGCCCTGGGTTACCGGACCAGCGTTTTCAAGGCGCACGGCGCGCTGGCCCGGCGTGGCCTCCACGACGGGCCAACCATCTTGCGGGCCGAAGTGCGGCTCCGGCGCGGCGACCCGGCGCTGGGCCGGGCGGCGATGGCGGGGTTCCTGGCCGAGCGGCGGCGCTCCCAGCCGCAAGGCCGCAGCGCGGGCAGCACCTTCAAGAACCCGCTGCCGCACTACGCCGGACAATTGTTGGAGGCGGCGGGGATGAAAGGGGCACGCGCCGGGCGGGCGCAATTTTCGCCCAAGCACGCCAATTTTATGATGAACCTGGGTGGGGCCAGGGCAAGCGAGGTGATGTCTTTGATCGATCTGGCCCGGACGCGGGTCCGCGAGATGAGTGGAGTTGCGTTAGAGACCGAACTGGAAATTGTGGGCGAGGAGACCTGAACTGTGGGCAGTCTGGTACTCCCACCTGGCGGAACCGGCGACCCCGCGTCTTCGCTGCTACACTGTGGGGTGTGGTTGTCCCCCACCAGCGAGGACATGGGGATTGGAGAAATATACGGGCTTGGACGGATGGCGAGGTGCGGGGCAGGGTCCCCGGTCTGGCATCCGCATGAGGGTAGACGACGATGCAACAGGTAGATGAGCATATACTCAAAGCCTTCTTCGTGAGTAGCACGCCGCAGGATGTGATCCGCATCATGAACAGCGAAGTCCATTTCGACTTCGTGGCCGCCAAGGGGCTGTGCCAGGTGATGCTGGCAGGCGATCTGGGCGAGTTGACCCCCCGGCAGCAGGACAAGCTGGAGAAAGTACTGGCCTCCTTGCGCCGCATCGAGAGCTTCTTCCAGGCCGCCCTGGAAGTGGAGACCGAGCGCCGCACCTGGTACAAGTCGTTCCCCGCCCCCGCCGAGCCGGAATTGGCCCAGCGCGACGTGGCGTAAATTATGAAGGAAGAAGTATGAATTAAAAAGCACGAGGTTCGTGCCTCGCTGCTACCGTTTATACTTCATACTTCATACTTCCTAATTGTGATGAAATCAACTTTGGAAGTAGTGATCTACGTCGCGGTGACGGCGTTCAGCGCGTGGCTAGGATGGGCGTTCCTGGCCGGGGCGGTGGGCGCGGGCGGCGCGGCAGCGGTCGGTGGGGCGTTGGGCGGGTTGACCCTGGCCCTGTGGGACCAACAACGGCGCAAGCCGGGGGACGAATAAGCGTGGCCGACGAGACGGAGCCAACCGAATACACCGAACCAGCCGCACCGCCGCGCAAGATCCGCGTGGGCGTGCTGTTCGGCGGGCAGTCGGCGGAACATGCCGTATCGCTGGCCTCGGCCACGAACGTCATGGCCGCGCTGGACCCCGACAAGTACGAGGTGGTACCCCTGGGGATCACCCGCGCCGGGCACTGGCTGGCGGGCGGCGACCCGTTGCGGGTGCTCAAAAGCGGTGAGACCCAGGCGGCGGAGCAACTGGCGCTCCCTCTCTCCCCAGAGGATGCGCCGGACCCCTCGGCGGATCGCCGCTTGCAGGTGCCGCCTCCATCGGTGCGATCCACGGTTGGCGTGGTCGCCGGAAGCCTGGAGAGCCTGGACGTGATCTTCCCGGTGCTGCACGGCCCCTTTGGCGAGGACGGGACGATCCAGGGGTTGCTGGAAGTGGCCGGGGTGCCCTATGTCGGCGCGGGGGTGCTGGGGTCGGCGCTGGGCATGGACAAGATCGCCATGAAGCTGGTCTTCACGGCGGCGGGGTTGCCGGTCGCGCCTTATGTCGCCTTTAGCCGGGCGCAGTGGGAAGCCGACCGGGCGCGGCTCCAGGCTCGCTGCGAACGCGAATTGGGCTATCCGATGTTCGCCAAGCCCGCGAACCTCGGCTCCAGCGTCGGGATCAGCAAGATCCACGCGCCGGACGAGTTCGGCCCGGCCCTCGACCGGGCGGCCCGCTACGACCGCCGCCTGCTGGTCGAGCAGGGGTTGGATGCCCGCGAGATCGAGTGCAGCGTGCTGGGCAACGACTATCCCGCCGCCTCGGTCTGCGGCGAGATCGTGCCCCGGCGCGAGTTCTACGACTTCCGCGCCAAGTACCTGGACGACAGTTCCGACCTGATCATCCCCGCCGACTTGCCGGAGGCGGTCAGCAGCGAGGTGCGGCGGCTGGCCGTGGCCGCCTTCCTCGCCATCGACGGGGCGGGTCTGGCGCGGGTGGACTTCTTCGTCACCCGCTCTAAGCACCAAGTCTATCTCAACGAGATCAACACGATCCCGGGCTTTACCGCGATCAGCATGTACCCGAAGCTGTGGGAGGCCAGTGGCCTCCTTCCGGCCCAACTGCTGGACCGCCTGATCGCCCTAGCCCTGGAACGCTGGGCCGATCGGCGTCGCCCCCCTAGTCCCGAAGCCGATGATGATGAGGGGCGGACGGTGGCGGTGTAGGGGTGAGCAGCGAGCAGTGAGCAGC
>JBBSEL010000633.1:0-3649 GCA_038239755.1 Chloroflexia bacterium
CACATCTTCCAGATCTGCGGCGTAAACTGCTGCATCACATCCACCTGGCCGCTCTGGAAGGCCAGGTTGCCGTCATCGTTGCTCTTGAAGATCGGGTGGGCGATGTACTTCGGCACGGGTAGGCCGCCAAAGACGGTCTTGCCCCAGTAGTTGTCGTCGCGGACCAGGGCCACGCGCTGCGGCGAGAAGTCCAGCAGCTTGTACGGCCCGGAGCCGACGGGGGCGGTGTCCACCACCTGCGACAGCTTGCCGCTCGCTTCCTTCGGCTGCCAGATATGCTTGGGCAGGATACGGATCGTGGTCAGGAAGTTCTTGACGAAACCGGGGTTGAGTGCCTGGGCGTTCAGCTTGACTTCCAGGGTGCGGTCGCCGGTGGCGGTAATGCTGGCGATGTAGTTGAACAGGGTGCTGTAGTTGATATCGGTCTGGCTCTTGGCGAGTTCGTAGGTATAGACTACGTCAGCCGGGGTCAGAGCCTGGCCGTCCTGCCACTTGGTGCCATCCTGGAGGGTGATGTCCATCGTGGCAGCATCCGGCGTCTTCAAATCCTTCGCCAGCAACGGGTCCAGGTTGCCGCTCAACTGGTTGTAGGCGAACAGGGCTTCGTAGATCTCCATGAAGCCGCCCTGGGCCGGCCAGTCGGGGTTGCCGTTAAGCGGGTTGAAGTTGGTCGGCGGCTGCCACTGGAAGCCAGCGATATAGAGGGTTTCGTTGCGCGGCAACTGCTGCATCGCGCCAGAATTGGAGGCGGCGGTCGTATCGGTCGGCTTGGCCGCCGCTGCGGTCGTGTCGGTGGGCTGAGCCGCCGTCGTGCCGGTCGTCGCCGTGGCGGCGGGCGGGACGGGCGTGGCCGTCGAGGTGTCGGCACCGCAGGCGGCCAGCACGGGCAGCAGCAAGGCGAGTACGGCAATCCAGCTATATATGCGAACGGATCGTTTCACGGTCTTTCCTCCTTGAAATCGCAAATCTAAGCCCCTGGCTACGCGGCCAGAGTAGTGAACCGTTCAGTCGACAGCCCTTTCTTTTCTTACGCCCCAGACAGGATACGCTAGAGCGCCCCGGCATCACCTCCTTGCGCGAGTCTACCGGCTGGTACAAGACGGCTACCGGAGCGGCGGAGCAGCCGCGGTGTGTCCAATACCCGGTGCTGAGCGCCTCGGGCCGGATGGGCGATCGGCGCGAACGCCACCGGGCACAGCAGCACGCTGAGGATGGGGGAACGCCGCGCGGCCAGGCGGCACGCTAAGGGGGTGGCGGGGGCCTCATGCGCAGGAATGATTGCCAACACCCGGTGATGCAGGGGGTCACGCCCACGACCGGCTTGGTTGACCCCCCGCGCAAGGATCGATCGGGATACGCGTGCGCGCCGGGCGACTTCTTCGAGCTTCACGCAATACCTCTTTCCACAGGCCGCAGGGAGAGGCGAAAATAGGACGGGCGGACTTTATAGGGCGGGTAGAACCGCGACGATTAAGGGTCGCTGATCATGCGTACCGATTGGCGTTCGATCAGGGTCGGGCGTAATACCGACGTAACGCAGCTTGCTGTCGGGAATTCGGCCCGATTGATCAAGAGTTGGACGGCCAGCCGGCCCATGCTGACTTTGTCAACGTGCATGGTCGTTAGGGCGGGCGTGACATGCTCGGCCAGGTCAATGTCGTCGAAGCCGATGACCGACAGGTCGTCGGGGATACGGCGGCCCAGGCGTTGGGCTGCCTGCAACACCCCGATCGCCATCGCATCATTACAGCAGAATAAGGCGGTGATCGCGGGGGAGCGCGCCAACAGATCGGCGGTGGCGTCGACCGCCTGCTGCGGGGGGAGGTGGCTGTCGGCGAAGTAGTGCTGGGTCAGGCCCTGGTCTTGCAAGGCCTGGAGGTAGCCCCGGCGGCGTTCCGCGAGGCTAGGGTAGGCGTTGGGCACGCTACCGACCAGGCCGATATGCCGGTGCCCGTGTTCGATCAGGTACGACACCGCCTCATAGGCACCCCGGAAATTATCCGAGAGGACCGAGTCGTAGGCGTTCTCGGCGGCATAGGCATCGACCAGGACAGTCGGGGTGACCCGGCGCTCCATGAGCCGCGCAATGGTGGAGTCGACAAAGGCTCCGACCAGGAGCAGCCCATCCAGGTCATCTTCGAGGAGCATCCGGGGCAATTCCTGGGGATGATTATCTTCGTCCACCGGCACCGTCGCATAGAGCAGGTTGATCTGCTGACGGCGGCAGGCCACTTCAATACCGGCAACCACCGGGGCATAGAACGGGTTCGTGAGGGGGGTGTCGTGGGAACGCATTTTGTTCACCAAACCCACCAACCGGAGGTTGCGGGACCCGTTGATTGTGATCGACGGGCGTTTACGGTATCCCAAGTTGCGCGCAGCCGTCATCACCCGCTGCCGCGTATCATCGTTGACGCCGGGTTTGTCCCGCAACACCAGCGAAACCGTTGCCAACGAGACACCGCTCTGCTGAGCGATGTCTTCCATGGTTACCTTTTGGCTCAAGGATCGTTCCTTAACCATTCCGCTGACCAATGCGCAGGCTAAAGTTTAGCACTCGCTTAGGGAAAAGTTCTATTAAAATTACAGGACCTAGAGTACAGTATAGATCCAGATCGCGGTGGAGTCAATAGCAAAGATTTTTACAAAATTTGAATTGGATCATCGGTGGCAAGTTAAGATATCCCCGCCTGTGTCAAGCCGCTTGGGGTGGATCTTGGGTGTTTGGTACAATCCGTCGATGGCTACTTCGTCCACGGTATTGTCAACTTAACCGAAAATCAGGTCACCATGGGGGTCAAGTGGGGAACAGCCCCCATTTTCTGGGCCAAAATTCAGCAGTATCGGACATGATTGGCCCAAATCTTGGCTCCAGTGGGGGGATTTTTCGGTCGATTCATCAAGGTGCCACTTGTCCCCCGTCTGCGGGCGGCGGTGTCGCCGTTGGTTGGCGTAGGTCTGGCCGAACTTGAGAGACCACTGGCGCATGGTTTCATCGCTGACTTGGATGCCGCGGGCGGCAAGCAGTTCTGCAACAGCGCGGTAGCTGAGGGGGAAGCGGAAGGAGAGCCAGACTGCATGCGCGATAATTTCGTTGGGGTAACGATGGCGTTTGTAGCGGGTAGGGTCAGTGGGGGAGGTTAACATACCGCATTATATAGGAGGAGGCTCTGCTGGGTATTGTCAGGTTAAGTCCGGCCACTGCGAGCGGGTCGGAGCGCCTTCATATATAATGGTGGTATGCTCACCTCGCCTGACCCTGCCTTGTACACACGCCATCGCTATCCCGCCGAGATGATCGCCCATGCGGTCTGGCTCTCCTTCCGTTTCACGCTCCGCTATCGCGCTGTCGAAGAACTGCTTGCCGCCCGGGGCCTCGTCGTCAGCGACGAGACCATCCGCCAGTGGTCTCTCAAGTTCGGGCAGCTCTACGCTAATCCGTTACGCCGTCGTCGCGCCCAGACGGGGGACAAGTGGCCCATCGATGAGGTTTTTCTGGGGATCAAGGGCGCAATCCAATACTTGTGGCGGGCCGTGGACCAGTATGGGAACGTGTTGGACATTGGGGTGACCTCGAAACGCGATAAATACGCCGCCCAGCGTTTCTTCCGCAAGTTGCTCAAGGGCTGCCAATACGTACCGCGCGTCA
>JBBSEL010000634.1:0-3643 GCA_038239755.1 Chloroflexia bacterium
AGGTAAAAACGGTGAGGAAGTAGGTCGTGTAGTCCAGCCCCGCGCAACGGTGGGTGGTAACGGCGGCCCCGGCCCCCTGCGGCGAGAAGGCATAGGGGTGGCGCGTCTGCTCGGCGCGTGCGGGGTCGAAGCGGTCGGGGTCGGTGTAGGTGGCGCATCCAGGTTGGTCGAGCCGAGTATACTACGAACGCCGGGGACCTGCAACGTTCAGGGCGCGAGACCCGTCGAGGGCGGGGTCGCCGTGGGCGGCAGCGGAGTGACGCTCACCGGCGTAGGCGTGGGCGGCGGGCTGACCGGGGTCGCCGTGGGCACCACCGGGGTGGCACTGGGGGGCGCGGTGGGCGGCAACGGGGTCGCCGTCGCCGGGGGCACCGGGGTCGCCGTAGGCACCAGCGGGGTGGCACTCGGCGGCACCGGGGTAAGGCTCGGCGGCACCGGGGTAAGGCTCGGTGGCACCGGGGTGGCGCTCGGCGGCTGAGGGGTCATGCTTGGTGGCTGAGGGGTCATGCTCGGCGGCACCGGAGCCGGAGTGACGCTAGGCGGCACCGGGGTAGCGGCAGGCGGGGGGGGCGTGGCTCCCGGCGGGGGCGGCGGGGTCGCACTGGGCGGTACCGGGGTCGCAGGGGGCGGAGTCGCGCCCGGTGGCGGGGGCGGCGGCGGAGTCGCGCTGGGGGGTATCGGGGGCGAGGGGGTGCGCGGCAGGGGCCGGGTCGGCGTGGCGCGCGGCGGGGGTGGCGTGGCACTCGACGGCGCGGCGCGGGGCGGCGTCGGGGTCGAGGTGGCCGGGTTCACCACCAGCGGGGTGGTCGTGGGCGGTTCCGGAGTCGGACTGGGTGGTTCTGCGATCGCCGTCGGGAGCGGCGTCACCGTCGCCAGGTCCGGGAATGGGGTCAGGGTCGCGGTCGGGAGCGGTGTCACCGTCGCCAGACCGGGGAACGGCGTGGCACTCGGCGTGGCGGTCGCCGGTGTCGTGGTCAGCGTGGCCGTCCCCGCCGGGGTCGGGGTCGCCGTCGCCGGAACCACCGCCAGCAGGGGCGTGGCGGTTGGGAGCGGGGTGAAGGTCGGCGTTCGGGTCGGGAGCGGCGGCACCACCGCGTCACGCCGGGGCAGGAGCATGATGAACCCGGCCAGCAGCAGGAGCACGATCACCCCGCCCAGGATCCACGGGAGCGGCGTGGGGATGCCCGCCGCGCCACCCGCCGGGGGGCTGGACAGCGCCGGGAGCGCATAGCTGCGGGTGGGAGCTTCGGGCGGCAGGGCACCACCGGGCACCGGGTAGCGCGCCGCGCCGGGCAAGAGCGGTTCAGCGGGCGGGGTGGGATCGTCGGGAGGGAGAGTCGCCATGAATAGAGCCTCGGGCGCACAGCACCGGATGCAAACCTTCCTGCTATATCCAGCCAATGGGACGCCGCCGGATGAGGATGGCCCGCGCTGCCCCAGACAAGCAGGCGGCCAGATAGATAATCGGGTATTCTAGCAGATCGGGCCGCCACAGGTGGCGCGGCTGCTTCTATTGTACCATACCGGGCAGGCGCGGGACAGGCGGAGGGGCACAGGGGGCACAGGGACGCGCGGCCTGTAACCGGGTGTCGTATGGATAAGCATAGACCGGCGCACACTGCCGGTGTACCCTCGGATACGCTGCTGGCCCAAGTCGCCTGCCCCCCCGGTTCCGTGCCGGAGCGCCAGGAGTGGCCCAGCGCGGCACAGACGCCCCGTGTCCCGGCGAAGGAGATTAGCATGCACCGCCCGCGCCACTCGCGGATCGGGCTGCTGGCCCTGTTAGCGCTGCTCTCCCTGTCCCTCCCGATCCAGAGCCTGCCCCCTGTCCCCCCTACCCTTTCCTCCGCAACGGTCCAACCGAATCGGCTCCCGGTGGCCTTTGAACCCAACGCCGGGCAGGCAGACCCCCTGGTGCGCTTCCTGGCCCACACCCCCGGCGGCACCTTCTTGTTCGCCGCCGACCAGATGGTGCTGACCCTGGCGACAGGCGGCTGCGCCGGATCGCCCGCCGATTGCACGGCAGCGGTGGATCACACCCCCCGCTGCGCGGATCGCGGGGGGCATACGGCGGCCCCACCACCCCCCGGCCTGGTGCGGATGCGCTTTCTGGATGCGCTGCCCACGGTGGCGCTGATCGCCACCGCACCCCTGCCGGGCCGGGCCAGCTATTTCACCGGCAACGACCCGGCCCGCTGGCACGGCGATGTACCCACCTATGCCGGGCTGCGCTATGCCGGGCTGTACCAGGGGATCGATCTGCGCTATGAAGGCCAGGGTGCCCGCCTGAAGGGCACCTACACCGTCGCCGCCGGGGCCGATCCCCATCGGATTCGCTGGCACTACGAAGGGGCCAGCGGGATCCAGATCGACGCCGGGGGCAACCTCCATTATGCGGTCAGCGTGGGGGCTACGGTGACCGAGCAGGCCCCCACCGCCTGGCAAGAACAGGCCGGGGCGCGGGTGGGGGTGGCGGTGCGCTATCAGATCGATCACGAGGGGAACGTCGGCTTCGCGCTCGGCTCCTATGACCCGGCCAGACCGCTGATCATCGACCCCACCCTCCTTTATGCGACCACGTTAGGCGGCAGCGGAGATGAAGACGGCTGGGCGATCACGCTGGACCGGGCCGGGAACACCTATGTGACCGGGCAAACGACCTCACCCGACTTCCCGCTGCACAACGCCTATCAGCCCCACTATGGCGGCGGCTACAGCGATGTGTTCGTGATGAAGCTGAACCCGGCGGGCACCGTGCTCATGTCCACCTACCTGGGCGGCAGCGGCGAAGACATGGGGTTGGGCATCGGGGTCGATGCGGCGGGGAATATCTACCTGGCCGGTTCGACCAGCTCGACCGACTTCCCCCTGGCCCGTCCGATACAGCCCCACTACGGCGGCGGCAACGTGGATGCGTTCGTCACCGAGATCAACGCGGCGGGGACCGCCCTGATCACCTCCACCTACCTGGGCGGCAACTATGACGATTGCACCGTGGGCATCGCCGCCGACGGGGCGGGGAATATCGTCACCGCCGGGTACACCGCGTCCACCAACTTCCCGGTGGTGGCGGCGCTCCAGCCCACCAACGGCGGTTCCTGGGATGCGTTCGTGGTCAAGCTGGGGGCGCAGGGCACCACAATCCGCTATGCCACCTACCTGGGCGGCAGCGACTACGAATTGCTCAGCGGCTTCGCCCTCGACCCGGTGGGCAACGTCTACCTGACCGGGGAGACCGCCTCCACCAACTTCCCCACCCACAACGCGGCCCAACCGGCCAACGCCGGGGAGGACGATGTGTTCGTCTCGAAACTGAGCGCCGACGGGCAGGCGTTGATCTACTCTACCTACCTGGGCGGGAGCGGCGAAGACGGCAACTGGGGGATCGCCGTGGATAGCAAGGGCGCAGCCTACATCAGCGGCGACACCCAATCGCCCGACTTCCCCACCCGCAACGCGGCTCAAGCCCACTACGGCGGCGCGGGTGACGCCTTCGTGACCAAGCTCAACCCGGAGGGGACCGCCCTGGTCTATTCCACCTATCTGGGCGGGAGCAGCGAGGATAGCGGGCGCGGGATTGCGGTGGACCGGGCGGGCGCGGTCACGCTGGGCGGCACCACCCACTCTGCCGATTTCCCGCTGG
>JBBSEL010000635.1:0-3642 GCA_038239755.1 Chloroflexia bacterium
CCGAGTGTTGACTTACTGGGCATCGAGGGTCAGTATGAAGCGGCGGAGTTCGTAGCCTGCCGTCAGGTCGTCCCAGGTCAGCGTGGGCACCTTCTCGATGCGCAGGCCGTCGAGGGCCAGCAGCCGGGTCAGGAAAATATCGGTCTCTTGGATCGCCAGGTAGGCTCCAGGGCAGCGGTGCGTGCCGTCGCCAAAGCTCATCAGCATCCCCCCAATCCGCTCGCCGTGGAGCGGGCGGGCCGGGCAGACCGCTTCCGGCCCCTCGCCGACCACCCGCGTATCCACGTTGGCGGCCTCAAGGCTGATATCCACCAGCGCCCCTGCCGGGATCGTGACCGATTGCCCCTCGCTGGTCAGCGCCACCGCGTCGGTGGTCCGGCGGTAGAGGTGGCCGACGACCGGCTCTAGCCGTAATATCTCATGCAAGATGGCAACCCGCTCTTCTTCCGGCGCGACCAGATAGCGGGCGCGCAGGGCAGGCTGCTCCAGCAGGTGCCAGGCGGCCATGACGATAAACTCGCGGGTGGTCGCCATCCCGGCAGCCGCATAGGTGATGCACTCGGTCAAGATTTCTTGATCGTTGTAATTCTGGCTCAGCAGGTGCGAGATCACATCTTCCTGCGGATGGCGGCGGCGGGCCTGGATCGCCGGGCGGACATCGAGGAGGTAGAAGGCCAGGAGTCGCCGCAGATCCAGGATCTGCAGTAGCCTGGCGAGCAAGGTTTTGCGCTCGGACACCTCCACGTTATCGAAGAACGCTTCCAGGTGGCGGGAGCGCCCCCGCAGCGAACTATTGGTCAGCCCGACCACCTGGCTGGTTACCTGCACGGCCATGACCATGCTTAACTCGCTCAGGTCCACCCGGCGCTTCTGCGGGATCTGGGCGACCAATCGCTCGGCCAGGGCTTCCATCATCTGGCGGTAGTTGCTGCTGACGGTTTTCGGGGTAAAGAACCGGGCAGTTTTGGTGCGCTGCTCCTGGTGGGGCTTGCCCTCTTCATAGAGGATCGGGCGGTTCCCCTTCAGCATCTGCGACGTTACCTGCTCGGCGTTGAACCCGGCCTGCCGGGTGGTGCTGCTGCGCAACACGGCGCGAGCCTCGTCAAAGCCGCGCACATGCCACACCCCTTGCGCGTCGGGCTGGAGCAACGCGCCTTCCTCTGGGATGGCTCGCACCGACTTTTTGGACCCATACGCGCTGTGATCAACCGGGCAGCGCCCCGCCTCGGCCACCGGATCGGACGAAGGTTGCGTGGTTGCGATTGTGGACATGCGAAACCTGCTTTCCTTATACTCAACGCAGATGATAAACGATACATCTTTTGACTTATGCAGTCGATTATGATATATTGTATATCATAACGAACAGAGCGTCAAGGCCCAACCCGCCCGGAATTGTCGGGAGCATCGTCCGTTGCCGGTGCATCTCGTCCGGTGGGGGAGGCTTGACCCAGGAGCGCACCGCATGATCAGCCCGGTAACCCAGGACCGCCGCATCCGCCGCACCCAGCACTTGCTGGCCCAGGCGTTGATCGCGCTGACCTTAGAACGCGGCTACGAGGCCGTTACCATCCGCGACATCACCGAACAGGCCGACATCGGCTATGCCACCTTTTTCCGCCATTACCGGCACAAGGACGACCTGCTCGAAGATGTGCTTGATGTGGTATTGGAAGAACTCCAGCAATTGCTGGCGACGACCCAACCCGATGCCGACCCGACCGCCGTCGGCACGCTGGTCTTCCACTATGTGCAGGGGCACAGCGAAGTGGTACGGGTGCTGCTGGGCTGCCGGGAGGCGTTGCAGCGCCTGATCGCCGTGGTCACCGCGCAGATCGTGGCCGACCCGACCGCCCCCCTGGCAGCGGCGTTGCCCCGCGACCTGGCCGCGCATCATATCGTCAGCGCCACCATCGCCCTCATCGCCTGGTGGGTGGATCATGCTATGCCCTATCCCCCGGAGCAGATGGGGCGCATCTACCACGAACTGATTGCCCGGCCCACCGGCGCGCTACAACTGGCGGACCTGGCCGCCATCGGCAGATAATGTGGGCAGTCTTACAGCTTCTGCTTGCCAGAAGCGCTATAATGGCTCCTATGGAGAAGGAAGCAGCGCGGATGCAGGGCACCCATCAGGCCCACCACACCGGCAACGGGGCAATTGCCCCGGTCTGGGGTGGGGTCTGTTGTTGTGCGTGTCTGCGGCTGGGCATGTGTTGTATGCCCAGCGCGTCCGCCCCGGCCCCCCTGTTCTCAATCCTGTGTTAATCTAACCCCGCTGCCCTGTGCAGCGGTTGACCCGGTAAGCAGAGAGGGGTTGCCCGGTGGGGCAGCCCCTCTTTTTGCCGCCAAAAGGAGATTGTTCGTATGCAGACGACCGTTACCGACTCACCGCCCGTCCCCGGTGATATCCCGCTCCCGATTGTCGCGCTCAATCGCTGGACCATCGTGATCAGCATCGTCGCCGGGTTCGTGTTGCAGCAACCGCTGTTGACCACGGCGTTATTCGTGGTCTTGCTGGCTTCGGTGGTGCTCGGCCAGCGATTCAGCCTCATTTTCCAGGTCGGCAAGCGCCTGCTGGCCGCACAAAATGCGCGGGCCGAGCGCGAAGACCGGCGGCTGATGCGCTTCAACAACAGCATCGCCGTGGTCTTGCTGGGGTTGGCCCAGGTTGCCTTCATCGTGGGGCTGCCCACCGTCGGCTGGGTGCTGTCGGGCTTGCTCGTCGCGGCGGCCAGCGTGGCCCTCGCCGGATTCTGCCTCGGCTGCTTTCTCTACTACCAGTTCAAGCTAAACCGCTATCGCCTGAGCCACCGCGCCTGATTCCGATTCCCCTTCGGTCCCCAGCAACGCTGCTGCCGGGCCGCTTAACTTTCCTCCGGCTCCATGAAATTACGGGCGATCCCGCAGGTCGTGATCCAGATGGTGCCGATGGCCCAACTGCTCAGCACGTCAGTCGGGTAATGCACCTCCAGGTAGACCCGGCTCAGGCCCATGAGCAGGCACCACAGCACCACCGGGAACCAGATCAGCCGGGCGGCAGGGTGCCCGGTGAGGCCCCCACGGCGGCTGACCAGATAGGCCAGCGTGCCATAGAAGGCGAGGCTGGTCATCGCGTGCCCGCTGGGAAAGCTGTAGCCGCTGGCGTGTGCCCGGCGCAATGCCAGGGTCGGGCGCTGGCGATGAAAAAACTGCTTGAGGATCTGGTTGATCAGCCCCCCGCCGCCCAGGGCAAAGGCCAGCGTCACCGTATCGGCGGTGCGCCCCTCGGTGGTCCAGCGGCCCGCCACCAGCGCGCTTTCGATGGCCTGTGCCCACGGTTCGCCCGTCGCCGTGACGACAGAGAAGAACCGGTCGAGCGCCGGGCTGCGGTGTGCCCGCACCCAGGCGACCCCCGCCTGATCGATGCCCAACGCCTCGTTTTCCAGGATTTCATCCGCCAGGTGGCCGAAGATCGCCATGCTCAGCGCACTCGCCCCCAGCCCGCCCAGCAGCACCAGTGGCACCCGTCGCCCCGCAATCTGTCGCTGTTTCGTCATTCGTCGCTAACCCCTCTCCCATGATCGCCTCGGCAGATGGTTCCCCCGCCGCCTGGCCTGGCGGTATGAGGCCGCCCCTGCGCCCGCGTCAACTACAGGCGCA
>JBBSEL010000636.1:0-3634 GCA_038239755.1 Chloroflexia bacterium
CAGACTGTGCCGTGGGACGACGCGCTGGACCTGGTGGCCGAGCGGTTGGGCGCGCACAAGGGGGCGGTCGGGGCGATTGCCTCGCCCAAGCTGACCAACGAAGAACTCTACCTGATGCAGAAGGTGGTACGCGGCGGGCTGGGCACCAACAACATCGACGCCCCGGCGCGCTACCCCGAAGCCGAGGCGCTGGCCGTGCTGGAGGAAGCGTTCGGCTTCCCGGCGATGACCAACAACTTGCTCGACACCCGGCAGACGGCGGGCTGCATCATGGTCGTGGGCGACAGCATCTACGAGACGCACCCGGTCTACGGCTACCAGTTGCAACGCCTGATCCGCCTGCGCGACGTGAACCTGATCGTCATCAGCCCCCACCCGGTCAAGATGATGGAGTGGGCCACGCTGACCCTCGCCCCCCCGGCGGGCCAGGAAGAACTGCTGCTGGCGGGCATCGCCGCGCTCATCATGGCCGAGAACCTGGCGACGAACGCGGCGAACCTGCCGGGCCTGTCCGACTGGCAGGGGTCGCTCGGCGGGTTGACACCAGAGCAGATCAGCACGCAGACCGGGGTGAGCCTGGACGATATGCGCCAGGCCGCCTACCTCTACGCCACCGGCGGCAAGATGGCGAAGGCGGGCAAGACCCCCAACGACCCGGCGGCGCAATATCCGCCCTCGGCGATCATCTTCCCGGCGGGCGGGCCGTATGTGCTGGCCTCCGGCGCGGTGCGGCAACTGTGCAACCTGGCGACGCTCACCGGCAACGTGGGCCGCGTCGGCGGCGGGGTTAACCCGCTGGTGTCCGAGAACAACACGATGGGCTTGAACGACATGGGCTGCCGCCCCGACCGCCTGCCTGGCTACCTGCCGCTGACGGCGGAGAACGCGGCCCGCTTCGGGGCCACCTCGCCGTTTGCCGACACCCCGCGTGCTATGCCGACCGAATCCGGCCTGACCACGCCGCAGATGGTCCACGGCGCGACCGACGGCACGATCCGGGCACTCTGGATCGTCGGGGCGAACCCGGTGCTGAACGACGACGACCCGGCGGCGGCGCGAGCCGCGCTGCAAAAACTGGATTTCCTGGTCGTGCAAGATATCTACATGAACGAGACGGCGGAGTTGGCCCACGTGATCTTGCCCGCCTCCAGCTACCTGGAGAAGGACGGCACGTTCACCAACACCGAGCGCCGCATCCAGCGGGTCCGCAAGGCGTGCGAGCCGCTGGGCCTCAGCCGCCCTGACGGCGCGATCTTCATCGAACTAGGGTACCGGCTCGGCCTGCCGATGCCCTACCCGCGCTCGACCGACGTGATGGACGAGATCAGCCGGGTGGTGCCGCTCTATAACGGCGTGAACTACGGGCGGCTGGAGATGACCCAGTACATCGAAGACGCGATCCCGATGCCCGGCGCGACCTCCTACAAGCAACTGCGTATCCAGGGCTTGCAGTGGCCGGTCAACGGCGCTCGGCACGGCGGCACCCCCGTGTTGCCCGCCCCGGCGCAGCCCAAGCTGTTCCCGGTGAGCGCGCCCACGCAGGCCGCAGCGCCCGCCGCCCCCGGTACGCTGCTGCTGACCACCGGCTTCGGCCTCTTCCCGTTCCAGACGGGCACGCTGAGCCGCCGCAGCCGCGACTTGGCGAAAGTGCAGCCGAAGGCGCGCTTGCTGCTCAACACCGCCGACGCGGCCCGCCTGGGCCTGGGTGACACCCAGACCGTGCGGATCACCGGCGATGGTGCGGCGCGCACGAACGGCTCCGGCCCGCTGGCCGACCTGCCGGTGGAGGCGATCACCCTGGTGGATGACCGCACCCCTGCCGGGACGGCCTACCTGCGGACGACGCTGGAGCAAGCCGGACGCAGTTCGCTGGTCCGCCGCAGCCTGACCCAGCAAGCCAACGGGCACGATGGGAGCGGAAAAGCAATCACCGTGCGGGTGGCCTACGAACCTAACCCGGTGACGAACAGTGCCAAGATCGGCCCTGGGCCGTCGGTGCAGAGTGTCCTTGATATGGCGAACGCGGCGGCACCGCCCGCGTAAAACGTAAAACGTGAAACGTGATACGTGAGCATGTGGCTGTATTATGATGCGCGGCTCACCAGCAGGAGCAGACAGACGATGGATGAAGTGCTTAACCAGATAGGAACGTTCCTGGGCAGCCTGGACTGGCTGGGGGGCGTGATCAAGCTGTTGGTGATGGTGGTCATCCTGACCTTCGTGCTGGTGGTCATGGGCTTCCTGACCTACTTCGAGCGCAAGGTGGCCGCGCACATGCAGCAGCGCCAGGGGCCGAACCGCACCGGCTTCCTCGGCCTGTTGCAGTGGGTGGCCGACGCGGTCAAGCTGATGACCAAAGAAGACTTCGCGCCGGGCGGCACCGACCGCGTCGTGTTCCTCTTCGCGCCGGTTCTCAGCATGTTCACCGCCACCGCCGCCTATGCCTTCATCCCCTTCGGCCAGGACAAGGTGTTCGATATTGCCGGGCACAAGTTCGGGTTGACCATCGGGGAAACGCCGATTGCGCTGATCGGCTTGCTGGCCCTCTCCTCGCTGGGGGTCTACGGGCTGATCATGGCCGGGTGGGGTAGCAACAACAAGTATGCGCTGCTCGGCGGGCTGCGGGCCGGGGCGCAGGTGATCAGCTATGAAATCTCGATGGGCATCTCGCTGATCGGGGTGCTGATCATGTCGCAATCGTTCAACCTGAACGATATCGCGCGGGCGCAAGGGGTGGGAGCACACTGGTACGCCGTCGGGGCGTTTGTGCCGGAGGCGCTTAGCACGGTGGTCACGGCCAATCAGCCGGGCATCTGGTTTATCTTCCTCCAGCCGATCGCCTTCTTCACCTATCTGGTTTCGGCGGTGGCCGAGACGAACCGCACCCCGTTCGACATGCCCGAAGCTGAAGGCGAACTGGTCTCTGGCTATCACATCGAATATGGGGCGATGCGCTTCGGCTCCTTCTTCCTGGCCGAATATATCAACATGATCACGGTGAGCGCCATTGCCAGCTATTGCTTCCTGGGCGGCTGGCAGGCTCCGGTGGCCTTCCTCAACGTCCCCGGCCTGGAGCCGATCTGGTTCATCCTCAAGATCGCCTTCTTTATCTTCATCTACTACTGGCTGCGCTGGACGCTGCCACGGGTACGCTATGATCAGGTGATGGGCCTCACCTGGAAGGTGTTGCTGCCGCTGACGCTGGTCAACATCTTCCTCGTCGCGCTGTTGCGGGCGATGATCACCTATGTCTTCAACAACCCACCGCCGCTGTCGATCGCTACCATCGGGCAATCGTGGCCGTGGTTGATTTTTGTCGGGGTGGAACTGGGTATCGCCGGGATCGGCTTGCTGGCCTTCTCGCGCATGATTGCTCGGTCGTCAAACGGTAGCTCGCGGCGGCCCCTGCTGGTGGCAAACCCCATCGCGGCGAACCTGCTCACCCCGCCGACCACGTCCGACCCCCCGCACAGCATCCAGCCGGTGCGACGGTAGGCGGGTAGTGGGCATCATCTGTAAACAGGACGCGCGAAACGTTAAACGTTAAAGGTTATTTATTGTATACTCCCTTAAACTGGTAACCTTTTGGAAACGTTTCACGTTTCACTTTACACGGCAGAATGGAGTAAGCACC
>JBBSEL010000637.1:0-3634 GCA_038239755.1 Chloroflexia bacterium
CTACTATGCCACCAGCGGCACGGCCAACTTTGAATTGCGCCTGTACGAAGACCAGAGCCGCTTTGAGGTCGTCTACGGCACGCTCGATAGCGGCAACCTAGCCCGATCTTATATGGGTTTGTGCAGTATAGCGGGGTGCACCGTCGCGCAACTGCGTAAGTCCTAATCTAAAAGACTATAGCGCACACGTCAGGGGCCGGGCGCGAGGGGACAGGCGCTATCGGTCATGCTCAGATGATAAATCTGGACCTGGGAGTCGGCATAGGCGGGCTGGAGGAACGGCTGCTGCGCGGTGAGCGCGGGGCGGTGATCCGCCAGCCAGGACTGATCCACCACCACCGTGTTGACCCCTAGCCCCTTGGCAAGCTGGCAGAGCAAACCGTGGGCGGGGAAGTTGCGGGCCATGTCTAGTTGAAAGTCGGTGTAGCCGGGCGGGAAATAGCCCGAGTAGCCGTTGACCATCGGCTGCTGGTGCGCGATTTGCGCGAAGAGCCGCCACGCTTCCGGGGCGTAATCGGCCACGCGCACGCCCGCCGGAAACGGAATATGGGCCACCACCGTCTCTGCCGGTTGCGCCGCCAGCCACGTCGTCCAGGCGGTCGTGGGACTCAGCGGCACCGGCAGCAGCGGCACGGGCAGGGTCAGATTCTCCCCGGCGGCGAGAAGGGCCAGGAGCGTGATCAGCCCGGCCCACCGGCTGCGGAGACCAGCGGCGATGCCGACCGCTGCCAGGAGCACCAGGCCCATTTGCATGAGGACCGCAAACCGATAGGCGCTCCGCAGTTCGGCGAAGCCGGGGAGCAACCGGAGGGTGGCGAAGGGGTGCCAACCCACCAGATCCAGGTTCAACCCCAGCGCCAGGAGCGCAGCCCCCCCAACCCCCACCGCCAGGCAGATGGCCCAGCGCCTCAGCGATGGGGTGCGCCAGCCGATGCCCACCCCCACCACCGCCAGCCCCAGCAGCAGGCCGCCGGGGAAGAGGCCTGCGGTGTCGGCAAAATCAGGCGGGGGGACCGGGAGCCAGGAGGTGCCGGGGCGAGTCAGAAAATCCGCAGGCTGCGCCGAGAGGGCCTGGACCACCTCTTCCGACCGGGTGAACCCCAACTCCTGGTGGAGGGTGACGGCGGGCCAGGCCACAATCCCGATCAGCAGCCCCGCCGCCCCCCCGGCGAGGCCGAGGCGCAGCGCGGCGGCGCGGCGGTCGGGCTGCTGCGCCCAGGCCACCACCCCGGCGGCCACGGCAAAGGGCGCAAACATCAGCGCGTACTGCTGGCAGGTCAGATAGGCCACCACCAACCCGGCAGCGGCCCACCCTGCCGCCCGGCCTGTCCCCGTGCGCCCAAAGCGAATCAGCCCTTCGAGCGCCCACAGCAGCCCAAACACGGGGGTGAGGTTGAGGACGCCCAATTCTTTGGCGACCCCCGGCAGCGTCACCATCAAGACGCCCGCCAGCAGGGCCGCCCGCCAGGGGAGCGCTAGGGCACGGGCGACGCGGGCGGCAAATATGCCGTTCAGGGTGAGCAGGGCCAGCAGCGCCAGGTTGTGAATGAGCGCGGGCGGCGCACCCACGCCCCACAAGGGGGCGACTAGCAAGCCGGTGAGCGGCTCCGGCTCTGAATAGGTGAACACGCCGAGATTGGGGTGGAAAAAGGGCGCATCCCAATAGTGGGCTAGGCCATGCGCCAGCCGGTTGGCCGTCCACCACAGCGTCCAGATGCTGAACAGGCCGACCGTGGCCGGTTCTTCACTACCGAGCGGGATCGTGGTGGTGAGGCGGGCGGCGAGCGGCCAGGTGGCGAGCAGCGCGGCGCCCAGGCAACTGGCCGTCACCAGGAGGGGCCATCCCGCACGCCCGCCGCGCCCCGGCCTGGCGCTGGCCGGGGGGGCCAGCACCAGGGGACCCGCCGGATCGCCCGCCTGGGGGGGTTGGGCACTGTCCCTTAGCGACACCGGGCACGGCTCCTTGATCTGGGGTTGGCGCGGGGGCGAACGGGGCAGGGCCACCCCGGTGTGCCAGGCATGATGGTGCTCCTGAGAAGGCCCAGCGCCGCCACACGAGAGGGGATCCTCCGTGGCGACGCCGGGCCGAGTCTGTGGATCGGACAGCTAGCCTACGATGGCGGCGTTTACTTCTGCGGGGCGGGCGCGTCGCTAGGGTCGGTGGCGGGACCGGTCTCTGGGCGGTTGAGGATCGGGGTTGCGCCCGTGACGGCGCGTTCCAAATCCTGGACGGTGTGGGCGGTCACGCTCTGCGAAACCGTGCTCCCCGACACCCCGACCACGGTGTGATCGGCGTTAATCTGGTAGCGGCCCTCTGGGGAAACGGGCTGGAGGGTCGTGTCGGGGCCAGGATTGAGCAAGAGGAAATGCTGCTCACCCACATGATAGGGCGGGTCGTCTTCCAGCACGAGCGGGGGATGATAGGTCATCTTGGGGTCTGTCGGGGGCGGAGGCGCGTTTTCGGGCTGGACCCCGGTGCGGAAGATGACCACTTGCTCGCCCGGCTTGAGCGCGCCTTTCAGTACCTTGAGCACTTTCATCGTGCTGTAGGTGGTCGGCGTCCGATCTTCGCCCGTCGGCTCGCCCGGCGCGGGGTTGACCAGGTCCGGCCCGGCGGCGACGGACACGACCTCGGCTTCAATAATCGTCGGTGCCTGCGCGACAACTTCCTGAAAGGTCGCCGGCTGGAAGATCCAGGCGGCGTGCCCGGCGGTGGTGGGCCGTTGCGCGTGATAGAAAGCCAGTTGCCCCACGAGCACGAGACTGAGGGCGAGTCCGGCGATCCACAACAAGTGCTTGTTCATGATCGGTTGTCCTCCTCTAGGTGGGTGCCGCAGTGTTCCGCGGAGGGAGCCATCGTGGGGCTAGTGATTGCGATAGCGGTTGTAGAAATCGGTGAGGTTGTGCGAGCTGAGGGTGTTCGAGGAGCCGGAGTAGTAGGTCAGCCCCATGCAGCCCCCGGAATTATCGTGGTCGAAGCCCCGCCCGTGGTTAATTTCCTGGCAGTACACACCCTGGATCGTCCAGGAGCTGAACCCGGATTTGGTGTTGTACTTGGCATGGGCGTGGCCGATATGATCGTAGCACCAGCAGCCCCAGTCCCAATTGCTATCCTCAATCGAGGCCAGGCCGGACCAGTTCGTGTTGTAATAGCCGTCGTAGACGCTGATGTCGGTGTGATAGTTGACGCGGTAGTTAAAGAGGATGCTGATGCGGTTCCAGGCGTCCAGGCTGGCCGCCAGCGACTGGGTGGTATGTCCCCCGGTGTGGTTCTCCTGAATCACAATCTGGGTGCCACCTTTATCCCAGTGCCACCCGCCCCAGTTGTGGGCCTGGGCAGTATAGACCCCGACGTTGGCGGCCAGCAGGCCGAAAACGAGCAAGAGGGCCACGAGGAATTTGAACCGTCGAAACATGGATAACCTCCTCAATAAGGACGTGCGTATCCGATGACACAGGTTGCTTGGCGCACAGGGTGCTTGAGACACACAGCGGGCTGCAACGGTATCGACAGTGATCGTGGAAGGTTAATTAGGAGGGCCACGCGGCCAGCATCCGGAGAGAGCGAGGTACTCGACCATTTCCTCGGCTCCTTTTGATGGGGCTGTCCGGTAAATCGGCCTTATTATACGCC